>JAUNEM010000331.1 GCA_030525515.1 Eubacteriales bacterium | reverse complement strand
CACTACATACCATTTCTTCTCAATATCTGCTGCGCCTGGCACATAGGTTTTCATGATTTCCTCCAATTCCGAAGCATTTATACTGAAATCTGCCCGGTCAGCCGGCGGGGCGTCCGCCTGTCGGATCTGACACGGGACGCATTACTGCGGCAGGAATCAGCCGTCGAATTCTATTTTTATTACCGGAAAAGATCCGGCGGAAGTATAGAAGTCCGGCTGCGCAGAGATCAGTCTGCCTTGCTCTTATTTTTAATCAGTTTATTCTTTCATAACAGGTGCGAGTCGCAGTGGCCGCGTGCTTTTACCAAAACCGGGGAGTTTGGGTGCATGCAAAAAAGCATGCGCATGCCGCCGTCGCACCAAATCATTTTAGCTTACCCAAAATGCAGTGTCAACTTAAACCTGCACTTTTTTTCATACAAAAATCCTTTTTAAAATCCGGCCTTTTCAAGACCTGCTCCTGATTTCCGGGCTCTTCTCCGGAATCGCCGACAGGGAAACTATTCATTCCTGCAGCCGTGGTCTGAAGTCCGGCATCTGAGGACCCTTTCCGCCCTGTTTTCATAATTTTCCATGATCCTTCATGATTCTTTCCGTCCGAAGTCCATCTCATACCCGGGCTCGATGACCTGGAAGCGGGCGAGTGTAAGTCCGCAGGCAGGAGCGGTCGGTCCCGCCGCCCTGCGGTCGCAGGCCTCCAGAATGGAGGGAATGTCCTCCGGTTTTCTGAAGCCGCGGCCCACTTCCATCAGGGTTCCCGCAATAATGCGGACCATGTTGTAGAGGAATCCCCTTCCGCTCACCCGGATCACAATTTCCCTGGGCATATTGTCGGTATTGCCGCTGTTACAGGTACTGCTGCTATTGCCGGTATTGCAGACATCTCCGGTATTTCCGCTGTTACAGGTATTTTCGGTATTGCCCGTAATGCCGGTATTTCCGGCACTCTCTGTCAGAATGACCGCGGGCTTCGGGAAAAGGCAGGCATTATAGGAAGTCCTGCAGGGGATCTCCTCGATCCGGATGGAGAGCACTTCCCGGACAGTGGTTTTTGCTGAAGAATAGGTGCTGCAGAAGCTCTTGAAATCGTGTACTCCGACCAGGCCTGCCGCCGCTTCTCTCATTGCGTCCACATCAAAACGGTATCTGGAAAAATACGTGTAGAGGCGTCTCATGGGATCCGGCATCTGCGCATTATAAATACGGTATTCATAGGTCTTGACCGTGCTGCAGTGCCGCGGATGGAAATCCCCGGGGACCTCCATAGAGACCGGAACACAGATCTGTTCCGGCAGACGGACGTTGACCGCGTGGGCAAATTTTTCAGGCGGTATCCGGCTGTCAGTGTCAAAGACCGCAAGGTTGCAGTATGCGTGCACTCCGGCGTCTGTTCTGCTCGCCCCGATCACCTCAACAGTTTCCCCTGTCAGTTCTGTCAGCGCTCTGTTCAGCTCTCCCTCTATAGTGGGCACACCGCTCTTTTGGGCCTGGTAGCCGGCATAGCCTGTTCCGTCGTAGGCTGCAACAAGCAGGATTCTTTTGCTCATTTTTTCATCCTCTCCGGCCAATGCTCTCTCGTTTTCCTATTCTCCGCGGGCGATGCCTGCCATTATTCTATCCTCCGCGGGCATCTTCTTTATTT
>JAUNEM010000151.1 GCA_030525515.1 Eubacteriales bacterium | reverse complement strand
TACACAGAGAGACCTCCCTACGAAGAGAGACCTCCCTACATAGGCAGAACCCCCGACCCGCCTGAAACAACTGATCATAGAAAAAAAATCGCTGCGGCGGTTCTGGCCGGAGCGATTGTCGCAATCATTCTGTTTATCATGGGAGCCCGTTCAGGCAGAAAGCCCGTCAAAGACCCGGATGATTATCGTGCGGAGGCAACAACTGAAAAGATCACGGAGCCTGAGACCGTCTCCACCACTCAAAGGACCACAAAAACCACGACTGCCTCCACTACTCAAAAGACCACAAAGGCCGCAACTGTCTCCACTACCCGGAAAGAAGCTCCCTCTGACCCTGTGATCTGGACTGATTCCAGTCTTGAGGCAGCTGTAAAGAAATATTTGAACCATAAAGGCGATCTGACTATAGGGGAGGCGGCAAAAGTCAAAAAACTTGAGTGCAACAAGTCCGGTATTACCGACATCTCTTCCCTTAAGTACTTTACCGGATTAGAAGAACTTTATGTCACCGATAATCAAATCGCAAAGATACCAAAAGAGATCCTTAATCTGCGCAAACTCTACAAGCTCCATCTGGAGAGCAACAGTATCTCTGACATCACCCCCCTCGCGAACATGACCTGGCTGAAGAGACTGGATCTGTGCGATAACATGGTCACAGATTTATCTCCGATCAGCAAGCTGACAGGGCTGACCATGCTGGATATTCGTAAGAATAAAGTCAGTGATATTTCTCCTCTGAAAAATATGAAAGATATGGGTGAGCTTTATGTCAGCACTAACCGGCTCACTGACATCACTCCGATTGCCGGAATGGTAAAACTCACCTATCTGTCGATCAGCTACAACACCATCAGAGATATCAGTTGTCTCAAAAACATGAAGAACCTGGGAGTGTTGACAATGACGGAAAATGATATACATGATATCAGTGTGCTGCGTAATCTCACCAAAATCTATCACCTGAAAATCCGGAATAATCCCATTGAGGATTACTCCCCTCTCGAGGTTTTTTCAGATAAGGTCTACATAGATTACCTGGATGATAAATAATCCTGTGTGGGCAGGTGCTTCTTTCAGATGTCTCTGAGTACTTATCTCAGAGATTTCCGGAAGAAGTACCTGCCTTTTTTATGAGCGGTCAGTTTTACAAAAGCGTCCTAATCTGTCATAAGAATGAACAGCGGTCTTTTTTAATTCCAGCTTATTTCGCCGATCATCTTCTCGAACAGCGCGATGCTCTCCTCTTTCAGTTCTGTACGGTAATAGCAGTGGATATAGTAAAATGTACTCTTGTTTTTAATGCACAGCGACTCGCCGGACATTCCAATCTCCTGCACCGTATACGAGTACCGATAACCGTCAGCGGTTTTTCCTCCCGCCTGGAGGGAAAGAAATTCTTCGAACTGATATCCGTATTGCTGCATGGGTGCTTTTATTCCCGCTTCCATCTGCCTGGCTATATCTTTTGTGTTCAGAAGCTTTGCCACGATTCCGTTGGTCTTCTTCCATGCCGCTGAAATCATGATATGTCTGTCAGGGTCGGAAATACTCCAGCCGGGTGCTTCCCCGAAATACTGGTGTTTTCCGAGTTCCTCCTGATCCATCACATGGAAACCGTCCGGATACGTTATTGTCAGTTCATTGTTCAGCTTCATCTTTTCCATTGTTGTAATTCCTCTGATTCTTTTTCTTTCTTTTTTCTCTTCTCTTCTTTTTTCCGTTTTTTTATTACTGCCCGGGACTGCAAAGGCCGTCGGACTGTAACGGGCCCCGGGACTGCAAAAGGGCGGCTCAGAGAGCCGCCCGCAAGCTCTGTTCCTGTGGAACAGGTCTATTCGTATACTGACACAGACTCCGGTATGCTGCCGCAGACTCAGATAATGAAGTATTTCAAAATAAAGACTACTGTCAGGACATACATGAGAGGGGTCACGTCTTTGGCCTTCCCCGAGAAAACATGGAGGAAGGTATAAGAGATGATTCCAAAGGAAATACCCTCGGAGATCGAGTACATAAATCCCATAGACGACATGCAGATGAATGCCGGAATGGAATCAAGCAGGTTGTCCCATTTGATTTTACCCACCGACTGCATCATGAGATATCCAACCATTACCAGGGCCGGAGCAGTGGCAAAGGAAGGAATCGTGAGAAACAGCGGAGAGAAGAAAAGGGAGACCAGGAAGAGCAGACCCGCGGCAATGGCTGTCAGTCCTGTACGTCCGCCTTCCGCAATACCGGATGCGGACTCAACAAATGTCGTGACGGTGGAAGTACCCATCAGGGCGCCGATCATAGTGCCGACTGCATCGGAGAGAAGCGCTCCGCGGATTCCGGGAAGGTGCCCTTCCTCGTCAAGAAGGTCAGCCTTGGCCGCGCATCCGATCAGTGTTCCCAGAGTGTCGAACATATCGACAAACAGAAAGGCAAACATGATGACCAGGAAGTTTACTGAAAAGATGGATGATAAATCAATCTTGAAAAGGGTAGGCGTCAGCGGAGCAGGAGCCGAAACGATGGCTGTCGGGATCACACTGTCAAATCCGATCTCCGGGTTCGGAACATAAATGCCGGCGAGTTCAAAGATGATTCCCATCACCCAGGTGCCGATGATTCCCAGAAGAATGCTTCCCTTTACCTTGCGCAGCATCAAAAAAGCAGTGAACATGATACCGATCAGCGCCAGAATCACCGTGATACCTTCGCTGTGGAATGTGCCGTTGGCGAGAGATCCCTTAATGGAAAAGAGCGACACCAGAGTGGAGCTTCCGACAACAATGTGAGCATTCTGAAGTCCGATAAAAGTGATGAAAAGGCCGATTCCGACTGATACCGCAATCTTCAGCGATTCCGGAATAGCATTGAAAATTGCCTCGCGGACATTGGTAAGGGATAAAACAATGAAGATGAAGCCTTCCATGAAAACAGCTGTCAGAGCCATCTGCCACGTATACCCCATATTCAGGCAGACTGTGTAAGCGAAATACGCATTGAGGCCCATTCCGGCAGAAAGTACAAAGGGAAGATTAGCCAGAAAGCCCATTAAAAAAGAGGCAATAGCGGAAGCGAGCGCCGTTGCTGTAAAAACCGCACCTGCGTCCATGCCCGAAGAACTCAGAATACCGGGATTGACAGCAAGGATATAGGCCATGGTCATAAAGGTCGTCAACCCTGCGGCAAATTCCTGCGGCACACTTGTACCGTGCTCCTTGAGCTTAAAAAATTTTTCCATTTTTCAGTTCCCCCATTATCAGAGTAATGCTATGATTTGAATAGTTTATGTGTACTTGCGGACATATTCCGCATTCACAAACAAGTGTGATTAAAGCAGCCGCTTTCCTCGCTGCTTTAATCATACTTATTTTAGCAGATGTTCAAAGCATGTAAAAGTCATACTGGTAAAGTAATGATATAGCGTGTAATGATAAACATTTCGGAGGAACAGATTATGAAAAAATATGTTATAGCGACAGCTGTTTTTTTGATGGTCTCTCTGATTTTCACTGCCTGCGGCAGCACCGGTGCCAGTGGAAGCGATCAGACCGGGGCAGGCAAAGATGACCAGGACATTTCCACTGAACTCAAATCCAAGGCCGAAGAGCTCGGAGTGGACACAGACATTGTCCAGAATCAGGAAGCTGATCAGGCACTTCTTGAACAGTTCACCGGAGAAATGGATCTGTCCGGGTCCTGGGATGATGAGATCAGCCAGCGCGCATCCATGGACGTCAGCAAAAACAAAGACGGGAGTTATAACCTCTATATTCACTGGGGGGCAAGTGCCTCTGAAACCGCCATATGGGAAATCCACGGAACCTATGACGCATCAGCCGGCATGCTCTCCTATGAAGACGGCGCCTTTTCCATCCATTCATGGGATGACCAGGACAATGAAAGCGTATCCGGTGAAGAGACTACCCGCGGATCGCTGATGAAAGAAGGCGAAAAACTCCGTTGGAAAGATTCCAGAAACAGTGATGACTGCCTTTTTGTAAAAGTTTCTGAGTAATCATCGTTACAGGCAAGTTGAAACTCGAGGTGCCCTGTCAGGTGCTGCGCTAAAAAACTAAACACTTGACAAAGGTCTCTTCATAACAGGTGTTTTTCGCCAGTTACAGTACACGCCCTCGATACGGCTTGTACTGTAACAAATCATTTTTCGCTGCCGTTTCCCTCAACAGCCCGCCTGCATGAGGCCGGCAGATCGTTCATTCTTCATCGCGCAAGACTCGCGGGCGAGTCTTGAAGATCAAGGAGCTTCTATGAGATTATTATTCATTCGTCACGCGGAACCGGATTACGCCACAGACAGCCTGACAGAAAAAGGCCGCCGTGAGGCAGCTCTGCTCGCGAAAGCGATTCCTTCCCTCCGCATAGATCATTGCTTTGTATCCCCTTTGGGACGCGCCCGGGAGACAGCCTCTCTCTGCCTGAATCCGATCGGAAAAGAGGCGCAGACAATGGACTGGCTGGAAGAATTTGACGCACCGGTGGATCTCAATCTGAATCCGGAACTGCTCGCCGCCTATCCAAACGTCAAACCGGAACCGCAGACAGATTCCTCCCCGGTCTCCGGTCAGAGAGATTTCGGATCGGGAGAAAGAACAGACGAAGCCCTGCCCGGCCGGTACCGTCTCCGGAGGCCATGGGACATCGGCCAGAAGTACTATGCCTCTCATCCGGAACTCATGGATCCTTTCCGCTGGCGGGAATCTGAAATCTACCTCAAATCCGGGATGCCAAAGCGGTATGACGAAGTCGTCGGCGCATTTGACGCAGTGCTCGCCTCCCATGGATACGTACATGAAAACGGCTTCTACCGGGTCGAGCGGGAGAACACACAAACCCTGGCTTTTTTCTGCCACCTGGGCATCACCTGTGTTCTGCTCTCCAATATCTGGAACATAAGTCCTTTCTTTCTGTGGGAGTCTTTCGCGCCTCTCACCTCTTCGGTCACCGAACTGGTCACAGAGGAGAGGGAGCAGGGAACCGCGCTGTTCCGCGCGCTGCGGATGGGAGATGTGTCTCATCTCTATGCCGGAAATGAACCGCCCTCCTTCGCCTGCCGCTACTGCGAAGTGTACAGCGACTTTTCTGAAGAGACAGGCCGGCATTAAACGGTTTGCCGGATATTGTAAAAGAGAATGCTCCCGACCACTATTGCGGCTCCGATCAGGGAGAGACCTCCCAGCATCTCTCCGTAAAACACAGCGACCAGGATCGGGTTCAGGATCGGCTCCATGGCATTGATGATCGACGCCGTGACCGGGTCTGTCAACCTCGTTCCTATGGAAAACAGGATATACGCGAGGCCGACCTGGACAGTTCCCAGGATAAAGACCGCCGCCAGGGCGGACGGCGAAAATACCGTCTCTCTCAGGGCCATGGGAGACAGGACAAGGCCGCATAGGAACTGTCCGATCACTATGGAGGACAGGGGGTCTCCCTTCTCAAACTGGTTGAGCATGAACATGCCGGCATAAAAGAGGCCGGATAAAAAAGCTATGAGGTCCCCGACGATTTTTCCTGTCGAAAGGCTGTCAAAAAAGAAGCACAGAATTCCGGCCAACACCAGTATGATCGTGACAGCCTCAAGCCGTGATGGCTTTTTGCCGAAAAAGACAAACATGAGCAGGATGATCCAGATCGGAGCAGAGTATTGCAGAACGATCGCGTTTCCCGCAGTTGTCAGCTTGTTGGCGATCGTAAACATGGTCGTGACCCCCGCCATGCACACCGCGCCCGCCAGAACCGTGAAATTAACCTTGATCCGATGATGCGTAAAGCAGATATACAGTCCGATCACGCAGGAGGCGATCAGGTTTCTGACTCCGTTGATCGCCAGCGGGTTCCAGGGAACCATTTTGATCAGGAGACCTCCCAGGGAAAAGCAGACGGATGCGGACAGCATTGTCAGCGTCCCCCGGATCTTTTGTGCTTTATTTTCTGTATTCATTTCTGCAGTTCTGACCTCCGCTCACAAAAAACTGATATACTCAGTCATTCCTCATTCGCTCTGTTCCTTATTCGTCCTGCTCAAGGATCGGATTTCCGGATATACCGGTCACCGTATCGAGGCTGATCCTCTCATCTCCGACAAGAATCGCCCGTCTGTACTCATCGACCCTGCGCACGATCCCCGAAACTGTCTCGTACTGTCCCCGCCCGGTTCCGCAGGCTTCCGATTCCGGATCCGTGCAGGGCACAAAGCGGGTGACCTTCACTTCCACCTTGTTCTGCCGCGCAAGACGGCCGGAGGCTGTCAGGCGCCGGATGACCGCAAGGCGGCGGTCCAGTTCCTTCTTCTCCTCCTCTGTCAGCTCTCTCCTGTCCTCGTACAGCACCTCTTTGGAGGCAATGCGGTCACCGAAGCCTTTGAGCGCGTCAAATGCCGAGAAGAGCTTGGCGCGGCGGACCGTGTCCATAGGGGGATGCTTTATATAAAACAAGTCATAAGTGGACAGCTTGCCCGGTTTTCCGTGCCTGGGCCTTCCCTGGCGGAAGACCTCGGCATAGCGGAAGTTGACCGGCATGGGCATTTCCCCTATATTCTCATACACTTCTTCATTTTCATACACTTTTTCGGAAGACACATGATCATCTCCT
>JAUNEM010000150.1 GCA_030525515.1 Eubacteriales bacterium | reverse complement strand
AAAGGAAAAGAACAGCCTTTAAAAGGGGAAGAGCGGCCTCTGAAAAGGGCGGGAATGGCAGCCTTTGAGGGCTTGCACGCGGATCTGCACGGAGTGAGAATGGTCCATTTTGTTTCTGTTCCGGGTCTGGAGGATCCGGCGCTGGAAGTATATACGAAGCTGTCCGAAGTACAGCTGAAACGCTTTTATGAGCCCGACGGGGGACTGTTTATAGCGGAGAGTCCCAAGGTGGTGCAGCGGGCGCTGGATGCCGGATGTCTTCCTGTCTCTCTTCTGGTGGAGGACAGGCATGTCAAGGGAGAAGCCGCCGGTGTGATCGCGGAATGCGGACGGATGAGCGGAGAGATCCCTGTCTATACCGGCAGATACGAAGATCTCACCAGGCTGACGGGATATGCTTTGACACGGGGAGTACTTTGTGCCATGAAAAGGCCTATGCTGCCAACTGTGGAGCAAGTGCTGCAGACCGCAGAGGCGGCTGCTGAAAAGGGCGCGGCCCGGATCGCGGTGCTGGAAAATGTGATGAATCCCGCCAATGTCGGATCGATCTTCCGAAATGCGGCGGCGCTGGGCATCGATGCAGTAATGCTCACGGACGGCTGCAGCGATCCTTTGTACCGCCGGACGCTGAGGGTCAGCATGGGAACGACCCTGCAGATTCCCTGGACCTGGATCGGCAGGAGCATCGACGAGTGGAAAAAGAGCGGACTGCAGATGCTGAAGGACAGAGGCTATCAGACCATTGCGATGGCTCTGCGCGAGGACGCCGTTCAGATCAGGAACCTGAATCTGGGAATGGACGGGAAGGCGGCCGTGATACTGGGCGCGGAGGGAGACGGACTTCTCCCCGAGACGATTGAGGGAGCGGACCGCGTCACTGTGATTCCCATGACCCGGGGAGTGGATTCTCTGAACGTCGCCGCCGCGAGCGCGATTGCCTTTTTTGAGATCGGGAGACGGACACAATATTAAATGGTATCTGTACCTGTAAACACAGTTCTCAGATTTACATGTACAAGTTCATATGTGCAGATTACAAAACCGGACGCGCACGTACAGTTTTACAAAACCGGGTTTACATGCACAGATTTATAAAAATCAGATTTACATACACAGACTGCTGATCCGGATTCACAAGTAAGATGCTATGAGTGATGACGCGTCTTCGACGCTCTCGGCCATGGAGGTGAAGAATGAGTTTGACAAAAAAACAGCTGGCGGACATGATCGATCACACGAACCTGAAGGCTTTCGCCGATGATGCGGCGATCAGAAAGCTCTGCGAAGAGGCGCGAAGCTACGGTTTCAAGGCAGTCGCCATCAACGGCGCGCAGATCGAGCGCTGCGCCAAATATCTGGAGGGCAGCCGGGTCCACATCGGGGCAACCGTGGGCTTTCCTCTGGGGCAGATGACGGTCGAGAGCAAGGTCTTTGAGACCGGGGATGCTATCCGCAAGGGGGCGCACGAGATCGACTATGTGCTCAATGTCGCGGAACTCAAAAACGGCAATACCGGTCTGATTGAACGCGAGATGCGGGAAATCACGGAGGTCTGCCGCGCCAACGGCATCATCTGCAAGGTGATTTTTGAAAACTGCTATCTGACAGATGAGGAAAAGCGCACGGCGGCTGAGATCGCGCTGAAAGTCCGTCCTGATTTTATCAAGACTTCCACAGGTTTCGGTACAGGCGGGGCGACTGTCGAAGATGTGCGCCTGATGAAATCGGTTGTCGGGGACGTGGTCAAGGTAAAGGCTGCGGGAGGCATCCGGGATTTCGAGACTGCCCTGGCTATGGTAGAAGCGGGTGCGGAGAGACTGGGGACCAGCGCAGGCGTGGAGCTTATGAAGCACTTCGAGTAAGACACCCCGGTAAAAGGCACTGTCCCCGGAGCGGATGCAGAAGCACTCTGCCCGGGAAGACCCGGAACGGGATGTTATCTGAATAAAAAAGAGGGGCGTCATCGGAACAGAAAAAACGGGACGTCATCTGAATGAAATACGGGACCGGGTGTGAATAGAAAAACTATTTGACAGAGTTGTTGCTGTATATTATTTTTGACAGAGCAGTTTACCGGTTTGAGGTTATAGGATATGAGTTTTTTTGATGTAGTTTATAAAATTCTGGCGGAAGGATACGCCCCTTCGGAATATAAGGGAATGGGAATCGCCGCTGCCATGCTGGCTTCGATCATTCTGAGCATCTACATTTATTTCTGCTACAGACTTGTGGGGCGCAGATCGTTTTATTCCGCGAGTTACAACCTTGCGCTGCTGGGCGCCGGACCTGTGACGGCGGCCCTGATTCTCCTCATGTCACAGAACGCAATCGCTTCGATCGGGGTGGTCGGAGCTCTTTCCATCGTGCGCCTGAGGGGGGCGGTCAAGGAGCCTCTCGATCAGGTGTTCATTCTGTGGTCGGTCGCATGCGGAATCTTTATTGCCGCCGGCAGATGGCGGATCGGCATTATCGTGTCGATCCTTATGACGGCGGTCGTGATCCTTATGGATATCCTGCCGTTGAGTAAAGCTTCGCTTATTCTTTCTGTCTATGGACACGAAGGAGAAAAAGCGAATCTGCGCAAAGTGTGCGGCGAGGTGATTTCCAGAAACTGTACAGGAGTGAAAACTATTTCGGAAGGAAAGCTGGGGAAGAGAAGCAGCCTGGTTCTGAGAATCCGTACCAAGCAGCGCCTGCGTCTCACAAATGAGCTGGCGAATCTTCCGGAAGTGGACAGTGTGACTCTCGTGGAACAGACCGGAGAGGTTTCCTACTGAAAAAATAGGGTAGAGGCGGCGCTGCCGTCCTCTACCCCCGACCGGCCCGTGTCCGCCGACAGGCGGAAAAAGTCCTTACACGGGCTGTGTCATATGAAAAGGCAGGCTGCCCGGGCAGCCTGCCTGTCTGATTTGTAAGGGAAATGATAAGTGCGCGGAATTGTGCTTTTGCCGTGCCTGCGCGTGAGGCAGGTCAGTCAAATAACTACGCCTGCAGGCTGAACAGCCAGTGAGGACGGCCGGTGACAGCCGGACTAGTGTTGCGGCGGCCAGATGACAGCCGGTGACAGCCGGATTCCCTCAATCCGAAATCCGGAAATAGAAGAGGGACAGTTTCTCGACAGTTTCCCCGTTTTCGCCTGTCTCCGCGATCATGAGCTCGGCGAGGGACTTTGACTCCGCTTCCGCGAGCACCCGGATTTCCTGGCCCTCCGTCAGACCGTTCGAAAAGCGATATTTGACTACCTTCGAGCCATCCTCGTAATTGGAAAGAGAGTAGATGGAATCATCCGTTCCGAAAACAGAAGTCAGATCATCCAGGCTGCTGCCTATGCCTTCTTTGAAGGAAGTCTGGAAGGAAAAGCCGCTGTCCGCGGTCAATGAGATGCCGCAGACCGTGCAAAGCTCGGGAGGGCACTCATGATCTGTGAAATTCGCAAGGCAGAGGCGGATCTTCTTTTGACTGTCTCCGCCGGAAATGGGACTGCTGCTTCCATCACCTGACAAAACTGCATCATAAAATTCAAAAGAATAGTAGGGAATGGAATTGTTTCCGCTGCTTCCTGCTTCCGTTTCCGGTAAAATGAGCTTCCATCCTGATCTGTCAAAATCAGAATAGCTGCAGGGCAGGTGGAAATCTGTGCTCTCGAGAGTAAAGGTGTAATAGTAATCTACAGTTTCCGAGGTAAACATGTCGCTTCCGATTCCCTCCAGGACTGTGGACCTGACACGTGTTTCTTCATCAGGATCCTCCCCCTGCATGGGATGGCCGCTGTCGTGTCCTGACCCGCTGCCTGCTTCCGCTCCGGCTCCTCCGGATGCGGCTTCCGCTGCTGATTCGGCCGCCGATGTATTGCCGGTGGAGGCAGAGAAAGAGGATTCCTCACTTTCAGGTGTGTACATGGTGCCTGTGCCTGAACAGCCGCTTAGCAGCAGAACCGCTGAAAGGACCGCAGCCCATGTGATTCCTCTCAGAGAGAGAAGGCCGGTTTTTTCTTTTGCGAAATGAATCATAGAATTCTCCTGTCGTTACTGTATGATAGAAAAGGCCCTGTCGCTGCCGGCGCACTATGACGGGCCCTGGATCCAAAAGGTTCATATACCTGACGGCTCTTTTATATTCATTGGCAGCCGTGCCATGTGACATTATAGCATATCCGGCCGCAGTGCGGTACGTAGTTTTGTGAACGGAGGTCTTAACTGATATATGAATGAAAATGAACAGGTACAGAAAAACATTGCCAAGCTGATCGCTGAGGAACTGAATGTCAGGCTCTGGCAGGTTGAGGCGGCCATCGGGCTTATTGATGAGGGAAATACGATTCCTTTTATCGCCCGATACCGCAAGGAGGCTACCGGAACACTGGACGATGAACAGCTTCGCACTCTGGACGAGCGGCTGGCTTACCTGAGAAATCTGGAAGAAAAGAAGCAGAAGGTCATCGAGAGTATCGAGGCCCAGGGAAAACTCACTCCGGAGCTCAGGGCACAGATCGAGGCTGCGCAGACACAGGTTGCGGTCGAGGACCTCTACCGCCCCTTCCGTCCCAAGCGCAGAACCAGAGCCGGGATCGCCAGAGAAAAGGGGCTTGAGGGACTTGCCGACTGGCTCCTGTCCCCCGCTGCGGACCATCAGGCTCTTGAGGAAGCTGCAAAATATGTCTCCGCCGAAAAAGAAGTGGGAACTCCGGAGGAAGCGCTTCAGGGAGCGCAGGACATCATCGCGGAGCTGATCTCCGACAATGCGGAATACAGGACCTGGATCCGGGAATGCACTTTCAGGGATGGCTTTATTGTCACCGCAAAGAAAGAGACTGCCAGAAAAGAGACCGCCAAAAAAGAAGCCGCCAAAAAGGATACGGCCCTCAAAGACAGTGCGGCAAAGGGAGAGACCGGGAAGGACTCTGCCGCAGAGAACTCCGGAAAAGGAAAAAAAGCCGGCGAGGACCGCAGTGACGTCTATGAGATGTATTTTGCATACGAAGAACGGGTCTCCAGAATGCCGGGACACCGGGTCCTTGCAGTGAACCGCGGGGAGAAGGAAGGATATCTCACCGTGAAAGTGGACGCCCCCGCAGAGAAGATTCTCCAGTATCTGCAGCGGCAGGTGATCAAAAAGAAAAAGGGGGCTGTCAATCCTTTTACGGCACCCATCCTGGAGGCAGTCTGCGCGGACAGCTATGACCGCCTGATCGGACCCGCGATCGAGCGCGAGGTCAGGAACGAACTGACCGAAAAAGCGGAGGACGGTGCTATCCTTGTCTTCAAACAGAATCTGGAACAGCTGCTGATGCAGCAGCCGGTCGCGGGAAAGGTTGTTCTGGGCTGGGATCCCGCCTTCAGGACCGGATGCAAACTGGCTGTGGTCGATCCGACAGGCAAGGTGCTGGACACAGCGGTCATCTACCCGACCGCCCCGCAGAACAAGGTGAGGGAGGCGGAGACAGTACTGGAAAGACTGATCTCCAGGTACGGCATTTCCCTCTTTTCCGTAGGGAACGGGACTGCTTCACGAGAGTCAGAGCAGGTGATCACCGACTTTTTCAAAAAGACAGGAAAACCTCTGCAATATGTCATCGTCAATGAGGCCGGTGCTTCCGTATACAGCGCCAGTAAGCTGGCGACAGAGGAGTTCCCGCAGTTTGATGTAGGCCAGAGGAGCGCGGCTTCCATCGCCCGCAGACTTCAGGATCCCCTCGCGGAACTGGTCAAGATCGATCCCAAGGCAATCGGAGTCGGCCAGTACCAGCACGACATGAACCAGAAAAAACTGGACGGAGCTCTCTCAGGCGTAGTCGAAAAATGCGTCAATTCCGTCGGCGTAGACCTCAATACAGCATCGGCGCCCCTGCTCTCCCGGATCTCGGGCATCAGCGCTTCGATCGCAAAAAATATCGTTGCCTGGCGCGAAGAAAACGGCAGCTTCTCCGAGAGGAGCCAGCTCCTCAAAGTGAAGGGACTGGGACCCAGGGCATATGAGCAGTGCGCAGGATTTCTGCGTATCCGGGGAGGCAGAAATCCCCTCGACAACACGGCGGTCCACCCCGAGAGCTACGCCGCGGTAAAGACCCTGGCACAGCTTTTTGGCATGCCCATGGAGGAGACGGCACTGCGGAAGATGAAAGCAATGGTGCCGGATCCAAAAGCGGCAGCGCAAAGACTCGGAATCGGCGAAATCACCTTGAATGACATTCTGGCCGAACTGGAAAAACCCGGGCGCGACCCCAGGCAGGATATGCCCGCCCCTGTCCTGCGCAGCGATGTGCTCTCAATGGAAGATCTCCAGCCGGGTATGAAACTGAAGGGAACAGTCCGGAACATCGTGGACTTCGGTGCCTTCGTGGATATCGGCGTGCACCAGGACGGCCTTGTCCATATTTCCAAAATGTCAGGCCGCTTCATCAAGCATCCCCTGGAGGTCGTCAGCGTCGGCGACATCGTGGAAGTGACAGTCCTTGCAGTGGATCTGAAAAAGAAGAGGATCTCCCTTTCCATGGTCTGACGATCCATGGCCTGAAAAACACCTTTCCTTCATTATTTGAAAATCCTTCATTATTTTAAAACAATTTTCAATCTGAAACAGACTTTTTCCATGGACTGAAAAAACTACTTCTTTATATATTCTGAAA
>JAUNEM010000149.1 GCA_030525515.1 Eubacteriales bacterium | reverse complement strand
AATTAGTCGTTTTTTTTGTTTTTTGAAAGAGGGTGCCATGAAAATACTTGTATTAGTAAAAGAAGTTCCGGTAGTCTCAGAAATCAAGATTGATCGCGAGAAGCTGACTATTGACAGAAGCGGTGTCGGAAAGATGATGAACCCTGCTGACCGGCATGCGATTGAGGCCGCGTTGGCGCTTGCGGACACAAAAGGCGGGGAAGTCACAGCCATGACCATGGGGCCGGAGAGCAGTGAAAGCATTCTGCGTGAAGCCGCCTCCCTGGGCGTGAAAGTGGCGGTCCGTCTGACGGACAAAGTGTTTGCAGGAGCGGATACCCTGGCGACAGCAACTGTATTGAAGGCCGCGATCGATGCGACCGGTCCCTATGATGTTGTGTTCTGCGGTTCCAGCTCGATTGATGGTGTGACCGGACAGGTGCCTGCCAAGATTGGTACGATGCTGGGATATGGTATTCTTACGAATGCATGCAGGATAGAAATCGGAGACGAGGGACTGACGATCGACCGCAAGGCCGGAACCGGCTATGAGAAACTGTCTGCGGCGTTTCCGGTGGTCTGCTCCGTGACGGAGGATGCCAACAAACCCAGAAAACCTTCCATTAAAGGCAGGACAGCGTCCAAAAAACTGGTTGTTGAAGTGATGGATAATGAGAAACTGCAGATTCCGGCTGAGAGCCTGGTGAGCCCGTCCAAGGTCGTGGGACTGTTCCCTCCGCCTGCTCTTGAAAAGGGGCAGATGATACCGGGCGAAGATCCGGAAGCGGCTGTGGCAGAGCTTGTTGACATACTGCAGGGGCACGCTGCCTTTTGATTGATTTCCCATCAGAGAATTCTCCTGCGGGAATTCTCCTCGGGTTTTTCGCCGCTTACGCGGCTCAAATTAGGAGGAAAACCATGAGCAATCAGAATATCTGGGTATTTTTTGAATTGTCTGACGGCCGTCCGAAGAAAGTCTGTCTGGAAATGATGCAGAAAGCAAAAGAACTTGCAGGGGCAGGCTCCGGACTGGCGGTTGCTGTGATAATCGATCCGGAACCGGAAGAGGCCTCGAAGGCTGCCTTTGAAAACGGCGCGGATCAGGTCCTGGCCGTTCGGCAGAAGTTCTTCTTTGAGAGCGCTGCTTATATACTGGAAAAACTTGCGGAGAAATACAGTCCGAAAATCGTGATGATCGGCGCTACGACGGAAGGCCGGGATCTTGCGGCAGCCGCAAGCGTGCGCTTACATGCCGGAATCGCGAGTGAATGCAGCGACGTGGTCGTCACGGGAAGCGGTGTCTACTGGATCCGACCGTCTTATGATGGTAAGCTCAATACCAACATCTGCATTGAGAACGATCCGATGATCGGGACTTTCAAGCCGGGTATATTTAAGCTGCAGGAACCTGAAGCAGGAAGAAGCGGCGAAACGGTCGAGGAAGCAGTCGATGTTCCTGCGGGGGTCCTGCTCACGGAACTTCTGGGCTTCACGCCGGATGATGAGCTGACAAAAGCCAATATCGAGGACGCGGAAATCATTGTCGCGGGCGGCCGCGGCGTCGGAAGCAAGGAAGGCTTCGGGCAGCTGTACGAGCTGGCAGCTGCGCTCGGCGGCAGTGTCGGCGCGAGCCGGGCAGCTGTCGAGGAGGGCTGGATCGGAAAAGACTACCAGATCGGCATTACCGGCAAAACAGTCGCGCCCAGGCTCTATATCGGCTTTGGCATTTCCGGTGCGCTGCCCCACGTCAACGGAATCAAGGAATCCGATATCATCGTGGCAGTAAATACGGATCCGAATGCTCCGATTTTCGGTGTCGCGAATTATGGAATTGTTGCGGATCTGAATGTCATATGCCCTGCATTGACGAAGAAGGTCAGGGAGATAAAAGGATAAACTGAAAAGGCGGCTGTGAAGAAAGCGTTTCTTCACAGCCGCTGTTTTCCTTTGCCGGTTAAGATGCCTGATTATACCGGTTTATTCTGCCGGCTTAAACTCATCTTTTCCGGCGCCGCAGAGGGGACATTCCCAATCGTCGGGAAGATCCTCGAATGCAGTACCGGGAGCGATGCCATTCTCTTCGTCGCCGACAGCCGGATCATAGATGTAACCGCATAATTCGCACTCGTATTTCATGTTGTTCCTCCTTTCAGGATAGAAGAAAGCTGGTTTTTCTATCTCATTATATCACTTGGATCCGTGGAACAGAAGGGGTTGGAGGCAGGAGACGAACTGCGCTCCTGTGATGAAGGAAATGAACTGCGCTCACATGATGGAGGAAACGCACTGCGCTCCTGTTTGATGAAAATCCAAATCAAATATAACATGTTCTGATTGGACGTGCACTATCCGGAGTTTATGAAAAAGCCGCCGGAAAAAAGCCGCGAGTTTGCTTTCGAAGCATTTGATTGTTTCCGAAGCCTTTGTTTTTGACATATTTTTTCGAAGCGTTTGCTTTCGAAGCCGGTGCTTTGAGAGCGGATGTTTTATTGTGATCAGAGTCGATTTACTAACAGTTTTTTGTTAAAATATGGAGAGTATTTTCCTCAGAACGGCTGTTCCCGGGTTTTGTACCGCGGGCGGGACTTGAAACTTGCCGGCTTTCCGGAGCTGCCCTTCGTGACGGGGGATTATCCGCAAACTCCCTCGCTCGATGTTTCAAGCTGTTGAGCTGCCCTTCGTGACGGGGGATTATCCCGGGGACACTCCGGCAGGCTGCTTTTGAGGAACCTGACCAATCCGGCTCCAATCGATTGATCTGACAGATCCGGCTCTGATCAAGCAGTCCGATCGACTAATCCAATCGAACAAAATAAGGAATGACCGCTATGCATTTTGTGGACGCAAAAGGAATACTCACCGGTAAAGGCGGGTATTATGGCATGAATATTTACAGGGGATGTTCCCATGGATGCGTCTATTGTGACAGCAGGAGTAAGTGCTATCAGTTTACACATCCTTTTGAGGATATTGAGGTCAAGCGAAATGCGCCTGAGCTGCTGGAAGCAGCTCTGAAATCCAAAAGAAAAAGATGCATGATCGGAACAGGCTCCATGTCCGATCCTTATATGCACTGCGAAGAAAAGCTGGGGCTGACCAGGAAATGCCTGGAAATCATTTTGCGCTATGGCTTCGGGGCGGCGGTCATCACGAAATCCGACCGGATCCTGCGGGACATCGATCTGCTGGAAGAGATCAATCGGGAAAGCAAATGTGTGGTTCAGATGACATTGACGACATATGACGATGATCTGTGCGGGATTCTGGAGCCCAATGTATGCAATACGAAGCGGAGAATCGAGGTCCTGGAAGAGATGCGGAAGCGGGGCATTCCCACCATGGTCTGGCTGACGCCGATTCTGCCCTTTATCAATGACACGGAGGAGAACATCCGGTCAATCCTCGATGAATGTATACGGGTGGGGGTCAAGGGAATCATCTGTTTTGACATGGGCCTGACCCTGAGGGAAGGTGACAGAGAATACTATTACGCCGCCCTGGACAAATATTTTCCCGGCATGAAGCAGCGCTATATCAGCCGGTACGGCAATTCCTATGAGCTGCCTTCTCCCAACGCAGGAGAACTGATGAAGTTATTTATCAATACATCCCGGGAGCACGGCATTCTCTGCAAATGGGAGGAGTGCTTTCAGTATCTGCAGGAATTTCCTGAGAAGTATGAACAGATGGATTTCTTTGACCTGCTGCAATAACCATTTTGATAAAAATCAAAAATAAATTCCAAATTGTCTTTATATAACAGATAAAAAAGGGTAAGATGATAGTCTGTGCGCACAGGCTTTAAAAGCCGCCGGGCACAGTTGACTTTATAAAGAAGCATTTTAGAAAGAATTTTTTAAAAGAAGCATTCTGAAAGGAGATAATGAATGTACAAGGAAGAGATTACTCATTACAGTGAGAACCTGAACAGAGACATGCACATCATGATCTACGGCCACGGTGGGGTTCCGTTCCTGGCTTTTCCCACACAGGATTCTCTCTGCCACAATTATGAAGAGTTCGGAATGATCGATGTACTGAGCGATTACCTGGAGTCAGGGAAGATCCAGTATTTTGTTGTGGATACGATCGACAAGGAAAGCTGGTCGGAAGGAGATCCTGATTACGGCCGCAGAGCATGGAAACAGGAGCTTTATTTCCGCTATATCGTCAACGAAGCGGTTCCGCTCATCCTGGAGAGGACAGGCGGCAAGCTTCCTATGACGACAGGCTGCAGCCTGGGCGCGAATCACGCTGTCCTCACTGTGCTCAGAAGACCTGATCTGTTCTCCGGATGCCTGGCACTGTCCGGCTTGTATGACAGCAGTGTATTTTTCAAGGGCTGGATGAACGAGACCCTGTACGACAACTCACCGGAATGCTTCCTGCCCAACATGCCTGTGGATCACCCTTATATCAACGAGTACAATCAGAAGCAGATCATCATCTGTGTCGGACAGGGCGCGTGGGAAGAGGACGGTATCCGCTCGCTCAGATATCTCGAGAGTGTCTTCCGTGAAAAAGGCATCAACGCATGGTGCGATTTCTGGGGCTATGATGTCAACCATGACTGGCCCTGGTGGTTCAAGCAGATGCACTATTTCCTCCCGATCATTCTTGAGAAGTGGGGAATTCAGTGAGAATGTGATGCCGGGAGGCATGACTTTGAAATGCCGGGAAGGGTTAAGTGAATATAAGGTGGACAATGCCGGAGCAGCCTGATGGCCTGGCGCTGCTGCATGTGGAACGGAACTACGTAATCGGAGGTTGGTCTGATGAGAATGAAAATGATCCTGAAACATACGGCGGTATTTGTCACTTGTCTATTCCTTACCCTTTCCGCCTGAAGGATAAGAATTGTCACAAGTACTGTTAATTGTCAAAAGTACTATTTATTGACTATTTATTGTCACAAGAACTATTTGAGGAGGAATACCATGAGCGTAATCACATTTGTATGCGCAGGACAGATGAACTCCGCGATCACATTCCCCGCCTTTGAAAACGGCCACGAAGTCAGGCTGGTCGGATCTCCCCTGGACAGGGAGATCATCGACGGTCTGCGCAGGGACAATTTTCATATCACACTGAAGAGGACTCTGCATGACGGAATCAAGTACTATCAGATCGAAGAACTGCAGGAGGCTCTGGAAGGCGCGGATCTGATCCTGGGCGGCGTCAGCAGCTTCGGCCTCGACTGGTTTTGTGATGAGATCCTTCCGGTTCTGCCGGAGGAAGTCCCCCTTCTGACGGTCACAAAGGGCATGGTCGATCTCGAGGACGGCACACTGCTTCCCTATCCTGCTGTTTTTGAGCAGCGCCAGCCCGCCGGAAAGCATATCAATTTCAACGCGATCGGAGGTCCCTGCACCAGTTATGAGCTGGCGGACCACGATGACAGCCATGTCGCCTTCTGCGGAAAAGACATGGAGACCTTAAAGAAGATCAAGGCCCTTCTTGCGACCGATTACTATCACATCAGCCTCTCCACCGATGTCGTCGGTGTGGAGTGCGCGGTGGCCATGAAGAATGCCTACGCCCTGGGCGTATCCCTGGCTGTCGGCCTGGCAGAGAAGCGGGACGGCAGGATCGGCGCTGTCCACTACAATTCCCAGGCGGCCCTCTTCGGACAGGGCGTCAAAGAGATGATGAAGCTGCTGGACCTGATCGGCGGCGGCCCCGAGAACATCATCCACGGTGCGGGAGACCTGTACGTCACCATCTTCGGCGGACGCACCCGCAGGATCGGAACCCTTCTCGGCAGAGGCCTGACCTTTGACGAGGCTATGGCGGAGCTGAAGGGCGTCACCCTTGAATCCATCGTGATCGCGACCAGAACCGCCCGCGCAGTCAAAAAGCTGGCGGAACGCGGTGTGGTGAGCCTGAATGACTACCCCCTCCTCATGCACGTGGATGAGATCATCAACCACGGCGCGGAGGTGGATATCCCCTGGGACAAATTTACTATGGTCGTGGAGAAGTGAAAGCGACAGAAGAAGACAGATAAATGATAGAGCAGAGGCAGAAGCTCATACAGGATGACCTGAAAGAGCAATCATAACCACCTTTTTTGCGCGCGTATCCCACGACTGTTTATGAAGTTACTGAAGTCACGGGTATTGCGCGGTGAAGAATAAAATTAAAAAAAACGGTGCAGACTCTGAAAGACGGAGACTGCACCGGCTTTTTTTGTTATTTAACCTTAGATGACAGCAAAGCAGAACTACATTTTCAGCCCAAGTTCCTTTCTGAAAGATTCTTCTTTTACATGGGCGGGAACATTGCAGCTAAAAATCTTGTAGTACTCTTTTACCTGTTTACTAGGTGTTTCAACGGTTATTGTTCCATCCTTCCTGCGGCAGCACATTAAGGATTGGCATCTGCCGATGATTTCGGACGTCGACATACCTGACTGTCGCATACTCTTACGAAGGAGCAATAAAGCAGTGGTATCAATGATGTCGTGCAGGATCTTTCCGCGCACCGTGCTGTCAGTCCACTTCGACAGAGGCAGAAGATCCAGATACTCCTTCGCAGTTTTAAAGACGACCTCGATATCTGTCCTTCCGTAATAATCGGACAGAAGATCTTTGGGAGATGTGTCAATATTGGAGATCAGAACAAAGTAACCGTACTTTACAGTATACCAGTCTTTGTCCTTTACCTTGAGTTCAGCGTACTCATCTTC
>JAUNEM010000148.1 GCA_030525515.1 Eubacteriales bacterium | reverse complement strand
CTTTATTTTTTTCCGCGGACATTGTCTTTTTTCTCCGCGGGCGTCTTTTTTATTTTTTTCCTCCGCGGCTGCCGGCCTCACTTTTCCCGAACCATTCCGGAAGCGGGCTGAGTGTCAGCTTTCTGTTTTTGTTCCTGTTTCTGAAATTCCCGACAGTCCTGAAAGGATGTCAGCTCAGAAAGGGCAGGCGGACCAGCCGCAGGATCAGGCAGACCACAAAGAAGGCCAGAAGCAGGAAATAGGCAGCCCGGTCTCTCCCTTTGTAGATCAGGGGTTTCATCTTTGTGCGGCCCTCGCCGCCGTGGTAGCATCTGGCTTCCATCGCCATGGCCAGGTCATTGGCCCTGCGGAAGGCCGAGATAAAAAGCGGCACCAGCAGGGGCACCAGGCTCTTCATTTTTTTTATCAGATTCCTGCTCTCGAAATCCGCGCCCCTGGCAATCTGCGCCTTCATGATCTTGTCTGTCTCCTCCATGAGGATGGGGATAAAGCGAAGGGCGATGGACATCATCATGGCGATCTCATGGACCGGCACGCGGAAGCGTTTCATGGGATTCAGAAGGCTCTCGATGGCGTCAGTCAGCTGATTGGGTGTCGTGGTCAGGGTCATCAGGGAGGAGCCGATCACGAGCAGGGAGAGACGAAATCCCATTTTAATTGAAAATACAAGACCCTCTCTGGTGATCTTCAAAAAGGCCAGGCGGGCGATCTCCTCGCCGGGTGTCAGGAAAAGGTTAAAGGACATCGTGATCAACAGCAGGATCAGGATTCCCTTCATACCGCGCACAATGAATCCGAGCGGCACGTTTGAAAGAAAGATCATGGCAAAGAGAAAGGCGGCACACACGAAATATCCCACAAAAGTATCCACCACGAAGAGGCAGATAATGTAGACAAGCGTACCGACCAGCTTGACACGGGGGTCAAGCCGGTGAAGAATCGAATCCGTCTGATAATATTGTCCGAGGGTGATATCTTTGAACATACCTGATCTTGCCTCCGTTTTGCAAGAGCATTGCTTCGCGCATCCTGCGCTGTCACAGCGCTGCGCCGGTTCAGCCTTTTTTATACTTCAGTGCCATGACCTGCTGTTCGCTAACATGTATGATTAAAGCACGCATTGCTCCGCGCTCTGGCGCTCCCGCAATGCTCCACACATTCGCATCCCGATCTTTTTTGCGCATTCTGCGCAAAAAATCTCTCTATGCTCATGTGTGGGCGCTCGGAAAATGTCCGCAAATGCTCGAGCGAGCTCGGCATTTGCAGCCGCTTTCCTCGCTGCTTTAATCATACTTTTTCAAGATTTCCCCGGCTGCCTCTTCCACGGTCAGGACATCGGTCGGGACGTCCAGCCCGTTTCTCTGCAGCTCATTCATGATATATATGATCTGGGGAGCCGACAGTCCTAGTTCCTCCAGCTCTGTGTAGTGGCGAAAGACCTCCATGGGAGTGTCGTCAAACATCTTCCGTCCGTTTCCCATCACAATAATTCTCTCCACATAGCGTGCCACGTCATCCATGCTGTGAGAGACGAGGATGATGGTCATCTCGAATTTTTTCTTCATGTCCGAGATCAATCCCAGAATCTCGTCGCGCCCCCGGGGATCCAGTCCGGCAGTCGGCTCGTCCAGGATCAGGATATGGGGATGCATGGCGATCACGCCGGCGATCGCCACTCGCCGCTTCTGGCCTCCGGAAAGGTCAAAGGGTGAAGTTTTATAGTAATCTTCAGAGAGTCCGACATTCTCCAGCGCGTCGATGGCTCGCTTTTTGCAGGTCTTTTCGTCCAGTCCCAGGTTGCGGGGGCCGAACATGACGTCCGAGAGAACATCCACCTCGAACAGCTGATGTTCGGGATACTGGAAGACCAGACCGACTTTGGCCCGCAGGGCTTTTCTGTCATACTTTTCTCCGAAAATGTCCTCGCCGTTGTAGAGCACGCGTCCGCTCGTAGGGCGGATCAGCCCGTTGAGCAGCTGAACCAGGGTGGATTTTCCGGATCCGGTGTGTCCGATCAGGCCTATGAACTGATTGTCGGGGATATCAAGACTCACTTCCCGCAGGGCAGCCGTCTCCATGGCTGTGCCCTGTTCATAGACAAAACTCACATTTTCAAGTTTGATTCCCATCGATGATTCACCCGGCCTTTCCGATTTTTTTGAGCGCTTGGGCAAGTTCCTCCTTGGTGAGGATTCCCTCGGGAATATCCAGGCCTCCCTGCCTGAGCATATGGGCGAGGTGAGTGACCTGAGGGACGTCGAGATGAAGCTTCTGAAGCTCTTCTACCCTGGAAAAAATCTCACGGGGCGTTCCCTGCATGGCGATCCTGCCCTTGTCCATGACAAAAACATGGTCCGCCCGGATCGCCTCCTCCATG
Organism: Eubacteriales bacterium; assembly: GCA_030525515.1. Taxonomy (GTDB): domain Bacteria; phylum Bacillota; class Clostridia; order Lachnospirales; family Lachnospiraceae; genus CAG-791. The sequence continues at coordinate 4,291 of JAUNEM010000148.1, read as the reverse complement.
TAATGTGTTATGAGGATAATTGTGATATCTTCACCGCGGTTCAGGGTCCAGGCCGCGTCAATGACATCCCTGCGCCCTGAGGGGTCGAGCATGGCGGTCGGTTCATCCATCACGATGCATCTGGGATGCATGGCAATGACTCCGGCGATGGAAACGCGCTGTTTCTGTCCGCCGGAGAGGCGGTTGGGAGACTTTTTGCGGTACTCGTACATACCGACTGCTTTCAGGCTCTCTTCCACTCTTTCCCAGATTTCTTCAGTGGGAACTCCCATGTTCTCCGGTCCGAATCCGACGTCCTCCTCGACGACCTGTCCGATGATCTGGTTATCGGGATTCTGAAAGACCATGCCGGCAGTCTGCCGGATATCAAGAACACGCTGTACATCCTTTGTGTCCATGCCGTTGACCCAGACCGTTCCCTCTGTGGGGTGGAGCAGGGCATTCAGGTGCTTGGCCAGTGTGGACTTGCCCGAGCCGTTATGCCCGAGAATGGCTATGAACTGCCCGGGTTTGACATCCAGAGAGACATCATCAATGGCGCGGACTGTTCCCGCGGGATTTCCCTCTTCATCTCTCTTTATATAATCATGAATCAGCTCTCTGATCTTTATCATAGTTCGTCCTTCTCACCCGGGTTTTAAAAAAGCCCCCGGGAAAACTCCCGGAGGCTATGTTTCTTGTCAATGCAGGCAACCGGCAAAAACCACCTGTTATGGCTGCGCATCGGAACAGACATCATCCTCCGCACAGGACAAATACCTCTGCCGACTGCTTTCATCAAGCTGTTCTGGCGATACGATGATCAGACAAACTCGAGAACGACTTCCATCGCTCCGTCACCGCGGCGCTGGCCGATCTTGATGATTCTGGTGTAACCGCCGTTCCTGCCGGCATATTTGGGGCCGTACTCTGTGAACATCTTGTTCACAAGGTCAACCTTCTTTGTAGCTTTCTTGCGGCCCTTGGCTTCTGCAGGGACTTCCACTACAGGGTAGAGATAACGAAGGATCTGCCTTCTGGCGTGCAGACGGCTGGGAGCATCCTTTGTGACCTGCTTCTCGACTTCGTCATAAACGGTTACGCGCTTGCCGTCAACTACTTCTTTGACGCGCTTGCCGTCTTTGTCCTTGCGGGCAACCTTAGCCTTGACGGTAACGGTCTCATAGTTGTCATACTCTTTGGCAGCCATGGTGATCATGGGCTCGACAATCTTGCGGATTTCCTTAGCGCGGGCCTCGGTAGTTGTGATCTTGCCATGATAGATCAGAGCTGTGACCTGGTTGCGGAGCAGAGCCTTTCTCAGCTTGGTCTTCTTGCCTAATTTTCTGTACATTGCCATTGTATTTTCCTCCAAATATTATGATGATGCCGGGGGCAGCGCTCTTTGGACTTATCTGCCGCCGGTTCCGGATGCCCTTGAAAGGTGTCAGGACTTGTCCTGACCCTCCCTGTGTAAAAAGCCCGGTAATAGGTAATAGGCCGTCTTTTTGGCTGATCCGGCATCTCCTGCTGCGCACCGTGCGGATTTACCGCAGCAGGATCAGATTATATTTCATAAACTGTCAATTCCATGGCTTTGCGCCACGGCTGACATAAAAGATATCTCAGATCCATGGCTTCGCGCCACGGCTGACATGGATCAAAGACACGCGTTCTGTCAAATTCACGCGTTCTCTTCGCTGGAATTCAGTTTCAGTCCCAGCTCTTTGAGCTTCTCAAGAACCTCCTCGAGGGACTTGCGGCCGAGGTTTCTGACCTTCATCATCTCTTCGGGAGTCTTGTTGCAGAGTTCTTCCACCGTATTGATGCCTGCGCGTTTCAGGCAGTTGTAGGAACGGACGGAGAGCTCAAGCTCGTCAATGCTCATCTCAAGCGCCTTCTCCTTGGGATTTTCCTTCTCCTCGGAGATAACTTTTGCGGTCCTGGCCTTCTCAGACAGATTGATGAATACACTCAGATGCTCGCTGAGGACTTTTGCCGCAAGGCTGACTGCCTCATCAGGGGCAATCGTTCCGTCCGTAGTGACATCAAGGGTGAGTTTATCAAAGTCAGTCTGCTGTCCGACACGGGTATTCTCCACTGCCACGTTGACTCTGTCAACGGGAGTATAGATGGAGTCGATCGGAATGACGCCGATTTTGAGATCAGGGGTCTTATTGCGGTCAGAGCTGACATATCCTCTTCCCTTGGTGATCGTAAGCTCGATGAAAAGTCTGGTATCCTTTCCGCTCAGAGTGGCGATCACAAGATCGGGATTCATGATCTCGATATCAGAATCAATCTGGATATCGGAAGCCCGCACAACGCCCTCGCCCTCATAGTCGATGAAAGCAGTCTTGGGTTCGTTGGACTCGCTGTCATTCTTGATCGCGAGGCTTTTGATATTCATGATGATCTCGGTGACATCTTCCTTGACACCGGGAATTGTACTGAATTCGTGCTGTACACCATCAATTTTAACCTGGCTCACCGCAGCGCCGGGAAGTGAGGAGAGCATGATCCGGCGGAGGGAATTTCCCAGCGTGATGCCGTAACCCCTTTCCAGAGGCTCGATCACAAATCTGCCGTACTTTTTATCATCGGAAATCTGATCGACTTCGATGCTCGGTCTCTCAAAATCAAACACTCGTAAATCCTCCTTTGCGCTTTGCGCACAGTTCTTACTGTTTGCGGATACGCCGCCGGAAAATAGTGATTACCGGCCGGCCTGATCAGATAGAACTCAACCGCTATTACTTGGAGTACAACTCGACGATAAGCATCTCATTTACAGGAACATCGATCTGCTCTCTCTTAGGCAGCTGGCTGACTGTGCCCTTGAGCGCTTCCTTATCGACATCAACCCATTCGGGAGTAAGCCTTCCGGCCGTAACCTCTGCGATATCCTTGAATCTCTGGATATTCTTGGATTTCTCTCTGACTTCGATCACATCACCGGACCTGACAATGTAGGAAGGGATGTTGACGATTCTGCCGTTGACAGTGATGTGCTTGTGGCCGACAACCTGGCGCGCTTCGCGGCGGGTGCGGGCAAAGCCCATACGGAAAACAACATTGTCCAGACGGCTCTCAAGCATGGTCATGAGGTTCTCACCGGTCATGCCCTTCATCCTGTCTGCCTTGTCGTAGTAGTTGCGGAAAGGCTTCTCGAGGACGCCGTAGATGAATTTGGCTTTCTGCTTCTCGCGCAGCTGCATGCCGTACTCACTGAGCTTGCGGCTTCTGCGGATCAGCTGTCTTTTGGACTTCTTGTTGTAGCCCAGGAAAACGGGATCGAGATCGAGGGATCTGCATCTTTTCAGTACCGGAGTTCTGTTTACTGCCATGGTAATTCTTCCTTTCTTTCTGCGCCTCAGGTCACACAGGAAACTCAGTGTCCTGCCGCCGGGGCCGCATGTTGTTTACAGCGTCCTCCCTCTCTGTCAAAAGGGAACTGAGGTCGGCGCCTTCTTCCAATCTTAACTGAATCAATTCCAATTCCTCCGAATTATAATTGTATAATTTCGGATTCAGAGACGGAATCTGTCGTCTGTAAATATAAAAAATAATAAAAACAGAACAGGTCAGACTCTTCTTCTCTTGGGGGGACGGCATCCGTTGTGGGGGACGGGTGTGACATCTGTGATGCTGATGATCTCAAGTCCGTTGGCATTCAGTGCACGGATAGCAGCCTCTCTGCCTGATCCGGGTCCCTTTACGAAAACATCAACAGCCTTCAGTCCGTGGATGAGAGCTGCCTTTGTTGCCGTCTCTGCAGCCATCTGTGCTGCGTAGGGAGTAGATTTCCTTGAACCTTTAAAACCAAGACCGCCTGCACTTGCCCAGCTCAGAGCGTTGCCCTGGGTATCAGTCAGGGTAACGATTGTGTTATTAAAAGAGGACTGGATGTGCGCCTGTCCGCGTTCAACGTTTTTCTTGACACGTCTTGTCTGCTTCCTTCTGGAAGCACTTGTCTGCTTTGCCATAAAACTAACCTACTTTCTTTCCCAATAGTGGTAATTCTTCCGCCCCGGCCCTGAGTTCTTCATGCGGCAGGGCGAAAATTTTCAATGTGATTATTTCTTCTTGTTTGCGATGGTCTTCTTGGGACCCTTCCTGGTTCTCGCGTTGGTCTTTGTCTTCTGACCGCGGACAGGGAGGCCTCTTCTGTGACGGATGCCTCTGTAGCAGCCGATCTCAGTGAGACGCTTGATGTTCATGGCGACTTCTCTGCGAAGGTCACCTTCGACCATGTAATCCTCAGCGATGACTTCGCTGAGCTTCTTGACTTCTTCGTCGGTCAGGTCTCTGC
>JAUNEM010000147.1 GCA_030525515.1 Eubacteriales bacterium | reverse complement strand
CGGATCAGATGCCCGGCGTCTTCCGCAGAATTGTCGGTGCCCTGCCCCTTTCTCAGGCAAGCGGCATGATTCGGGCGATTTCCCACGGCGAAGATCCGGGAACCAAGGGATTTATTGTTCTCCTCCTATACCTTGCAGTTTTTTCACTGATCGCAATGGTATACATATACCGCAAGAAGACACTGTAAAGGCACCGGAGAAGACTCAGAAGGGCTATAAAAAGGCTTTTTCCCTGCAAACTGCCATTTAAAAAAGCACTGTGACAAGTACTGAGAAAAGCATCATGACAGAGAATCGGTTAATGATAAAAACAAAAGAGCAAAAAAAAGCAGGCGGTCTTAATTACCGGAATCATCTGCCCTGTTTCAGGACTGGCCGCTTCCGCGGGGGAGTTCTCCCCGCAATGCTCTCAGCCTTTATATGTATTCTGCTCCTGCTGTCCCTTCCGGCTATGCATGTATGTGCGGAAGAGGGCTACGATGAAGTGGCGGGCTCGACATCGATGGGAGAGACCAAGGAGAATCTGGCGCCCTACGGAATGACCCCTGTCTCAGGAAACATGATCAAGGACGGGGAATATATTGTCGGCACAGAATGTTCCTCCTCTTTTTTTCACATCGAGGAAGCAAGGCTCACGGTCAAAGACGGGAAGATGACGGCATTGCTGACCATGTCCAGTTCGAGCTACCTGCTGGTCTATCCCGGAACGGCAGAGGAAGCTGCCGCAGCTCCTTACGAAGACTATATTCCTTCTGTGGAAATAGATACCTGGGACACTTTTACGATTCCGGTGGAAGCTCTCGATGCCGAGCTGGATCTGGCTGCTTATTCGAAAAAAAAGAAGAAATGGTATCCCAGAAAGATTCTCTTTCATGCATCCGACATTCCGGCAGACTCCCTGCTCTTTGAGTATCCGGATTATGACAGGATCAGCCAGGCCCTTGCCCTCTATGACGAAGCCGAAGAATTCGGAGAAGAAAGGGAAAGCAAAGCAGGGGCCGGAAACTCGAAAAAAACAGAATTCGGTTCCTCTGAAAAGAAGGGAAGGGAAAACTCAGTACATAATACGGAAGCGCAGGCTCTTCAGATCGACATACCCGACGGGGAGTACTCCATCGAGGTGAGTCTGGCCGGAGGCAGCGGCAGAGCCTCTGTCACTACCCCGACATGGATGAATGTGCAGGAAGGCAGAGCATATGCGAGACTTCTCTGGAGCAGTCCCTATTACGACTATATGATTCTGGAGGGCAAAAAATATCTCAATGAGACGACAGACGGTGGAAGTTCTTCTTTTACAATTCCCATCACAGCCATGGATGCACCCATGGAGATTATAGCGGATACAACCGCCATGGGCGACCCGGTGGAGATTGACTACACGCTGTCTTTCTACGAGGACACGATCGGCAGTAAGAGCCGCGTGCCCCAGGAAGGCGCTCTGCGGGTGCTGGCGGGGGCAGCTGTCTTTATTATTGTCGGCGGTATCGTGAATCACTTTATTAAAAAGAGACGCCGCTAGAGTAAAGCTGCAGAAACAGTCGCTTCCTGCAGCCTGATACCGGATAGGGGCCTTTGATTCACAAACGAGTCAGGGACTATGAAATCATGTGATTATACTGCATGGAGATAGGAGTATAGATTGGCACAGGATGAGAAAAAGCTGGTCATCGGCAGCCGGGAGAGCCTGCTGGCCGTCAGACAGTCGGAGATTGTACTCGACTATCTGCGCCGAAATTTCCCGCAGATGCAGTTTGAACTGGTAACGATGAAGACGACAGGGGATAAAATTCTCCATAAACGCCTGGATGAGATTGGCGGAAAAGGGCTTTTTGTCAAGGAACTGGATCAGGCACTCAGGGACAGGCGGACAGACCTCTCCGTCCACAGCCTGAAAGACCTGCCTGCGGAGATTCCGGAGGACCTGCCTGTCATCGGCTTTTCCGGCCGGGAGGATCCTCGCGATGTGCTGGTGCTTCCGGAAAATGTTTCTGACATTTCTCAGATGGATCTTTCAAAACCCATCGGGACTTCTTCGCGCCGGCGCATTTTGCAGGCACAGGAACTTTTTCCGCAGGCGCGGTTCGAGAGTGTAAGAGGGAATGTCCTCACGAGGCTGCGCAAGCTCGATGAGGGACAGTACAGCGCCATCATTTTGGCCGCGGCGGGATTGAGACGTCTTGGACTGGAAAACAGGATCAGCAAAGTTTTTTCCACGGAGGAGATGATTCCGTCCGCAGGCCAGGGAATCCTTGCCCTGCAGGGCAGAAAAGGCATGGATTACTCCTGTCTGGACGGCTTTGTCAGTGCGCAGTCGGCCATTGCGGCTGCGGCAGAGAGGGGCTTTGTCAGCTCTCTGGGCGGGGGATGCACGTCTCCCATTGCAGCCCACGCTGAGTTCGGCGGGTTCAGCGATCCGGGAGGTTTTGGCACGGATGTAAATCCTTCTGGCTGCGAATCGGATACTATCAGCGCTATGACTCTGCGCGGGTTTTATTACGACGAAGAGACCTGCAGGATCTATCGCAGAAAGATCACTGTGCGGGCAGCGACTCCCCGGGAGGGGCGCGCCGCCGGCAGAGAACTGGCCGCCGCTGTTCTGGCAGAAGCAAAGAGCGGAAAGAAGGGTTGATTCCTGCAGATACGAACACACAAAGGGAAGTCTGTTTTTACAGAGGATTTAGCATATGGCAGGAAAAGTTTGGCTTGTAGGAGCCGGTCCCGGAGACCTGGGACTATTTACAATCAAGGGACTTGAGGTCCTTCAGAAGGCAGAAGTTGTCGTCTATGACGCCCTCATCGGCGACGCTGTGCTGACACTGATTCCGGACCAGGTGGAAAAGATCAATGTCGGCAAGCGGGCAGGCAATCACCGGATGACGCAGGAGCAGATCAATCTGACACTTCTGGAGCAGGCGCAGGCCGGGAAAAGGGTCGTTCGCCTCAAGGGCGGTGATCCCTTCCTGTTCGGCCGCGGCGGAGAAGAGCTGGAACTGCTTGTCGAAAACGATATTCCCTACGAGATTGTGCCGGGAGTCACCAGTGCTTTTGCGGTGCCGGCCTATAACGGCATACCCGTCACGCACCGCGATTTCACCTCCTCCGTGCACATCATCACCGGCCACCGACGTTCTTCCGGAAATACACACAGCATCAGCAGGGCAGAAGCCTCCCGAAGTATCAATACTGCCGGAGGCGCTGGCTCTTTATCAGACTCTGACGGTCTCGGCATAGACTATGAGGCTCTTGTCCGAACCAAAGGTACACTGATTTTCCTGATGGGATTGTCAACACTGCCGGTCATTATGCGGGGCCTTCTCGATGCCGGGATCAGTCCGGATACACCTGCGGCAGTTCTGGAAAGAGGTACGACCGCCGGGCAGAGACGCGTTCTGGCCACAGTTTCTACATTGGAAGAGGAAACCGACCGCGCCCGGATCAAGGCACCGGCAATCATAGTGGTCGGAGAGGTATGCCGTCTGGCGGAATCCTTTGCCTGGGCGGAAAAACGCCCCCTGGCGGGCAGGAAGATTCTGCTCACCAGACCCAAAGAGCTGATCTCGGAAATGGCCGGACGCCTGCGCAGAATGGGCGCCGAAGTTCTGGAGATGCCTGCGATCGAGACCGTGCCGATTCAACCGAATCCCGCACTGGAAGACTGCTTTCAAAAATACCCGGAGGGAACTGCATACTCTCAGAAAACTGCCGGCAGGATCGACTGGATGGTTTTCACATCCCCTACCGGTGTGCGCATTTTTATGGACTGGTTCTTGCCGGACCATGATATCCGCGCCCTGGCGGGTATACGGATTGCCGTCATTGGAGAGGGCAGTGCCAAAAAACTCAGGCAGTATGGAATCCGCTGCGATTTCGTGCCCACTGTTTATGACGGAGAGACACTCGGCCGGGAGCTTGCACAGAAAATAAGGCAGGAGAGAGAAAACAGCAATAATATTCCTGCACCTGTCCGCGTCCTGATTCCCCGTGCAGCCATCGGCAGCAGGGAACTGGTCGAGGAGCTGGAAAAAGCCGGAGACATCGAAATTCTGGATATTCCGACCTATACAACAGAATATGTGACAGAAGGGATCGTCGATGCCCGTCAGCAGATTGAAAATGGAGAGATTCACTACGCTGTCTTTACCAGTGCCTCCACAGTGCGCGGTTTCAGCGCAGTGATGGAAGGCGCAGACATGTCCCGGATCAAGGCAATCTGCATTGGGCGCCAGACCAGGACAGCTGCGGAGGCACAGGGCATGCAGACGCGGATGGCTGAAAAAGCGACACTTGACGCACTGCTTGACGCAGTCGTGCAATGTGCCGCGGAAGACAGAAATACCTGATAAGCGATAAATAAGCAATAAGATCTGAGAGCTTAGGTAAGAGATTAAAAAAAGACTGACAGAGATAAGCAGAAGGAGGAAAGAAATATAGATTTAACGATCAGACCCAGAAGGCTCAGGGGAAGCGACACATTGAGGCGCATGGTGCGTGAGACAAGGCTTGACCCCGCTTCGCTGATCTATCCGATGTTTGTGATGGACGGGGAAAACACCGTGGAGGAGATCTCGGCGCTGCCGGGGCAGTACAGATATACAGTCGACCGCATGGAAGAGGAACTGATCCGGCTTTCTGACGCCGGCGTCGATAAAGTCATGTTTTTCGGAATTCCGGCCGTCAAGGATGAGATCGGCTCCCAGGCATACAATGCGGAAGGGATTGTCCAGAGGGCATTGCGCAGGGCAAAGAAAGATTTTCCCAACCTCTATCTGATTACTGATGTCTGTATGTGCGAATACACCTCCCACGGCCACTGCGGTATGCTGTGCGGATGCGATGTCGACAACGACAAGACCCTGGAACTGCTGTCCATGACCGCCCTCTCCCATGTGGAGGCAGGTGCGGACATGGTGGCTCCCTCCGACATGATGGACGGCCGCGTGCGTGCCATCCGCGAGACACTCGATGCAGCCGGACACACCGCGACGCCGATCATGTCCTACGCGGTCAAATATGCCTCTTCCTTCTACGGACCTTTCCGTGAGGCTGCGGGTTCCGCCCCCTCTTTCGGCGACCGCAAGAGCTACCAGATGGATTTCCACAACCGCCATGAGGCGATCCGCGAAGCACTCCTCGATGTGGAGGAAGGCGCTGATATCATTATGGTAAAGCCTGCCATGTCCTACCTCGATATTGTCCGAGATGTCCGTGAGAAAGTGGAAGTTCCTGTGGCAGCCTACAGCGTGAGCGGAGAATACGCCATGATCAAAGCCGCCGCCGCGAACGGCTGGATCGATGAAGAAAAAGTGATGTGCGAGGCGGCAGTATCTGTCTTCCGAGCAGGTGCTTCTGTGCTCCTGACTTATTACGCAAAAGAACTCGCCGCCTGCATCCGCAGCGGAAAAATCGGATGAGTCATTAAAACTATAGATCGGAGGTCATTGACCCGTTTATGTCAACTTTAATTTCTGCTGATAATTCCTGGATGCTGTTTGCGATCCTGGTTGTGATTGCTGCGGTCTCCATTCGACTCGAGCAGCGCTTTTTGTGGGCGGCCAAAGTGTCGGCCTGCGTGCTCTGTCTCGTTTTTGCTATGATCCTCGCAAACCTTCGTATTATTCCGACGGACGCGCCTGCTTATGACTTCATCTGGTCTTATCTGGTACCACTGGCTATTCCTTTTCTCCTGTTTCAGGCTGATTTTCGAAAAATCTGGCGGGAGAGCGGCAGGATGTTCGGCATTTATCTGCTTGCCAGCCTCGGCACTGCCGCAGGCGGCGTCCTCGCCTACCTGCTCTTAAAAAACAGGATCGGCGTGTCGGAAGCCAAATCTGCTCTTGCCATGTTTGTCGGCACCTATGTCGGCGGTTCCGTCAATCTGGTTGCCATGGCAGATGCCACTGGAGCCGGCAAAAATCTGGTTTCCGCCTCGATTGTCGCCGATAATCTGCTCATGGTGCTCTACTTCTTCGTTCTGGCGGCCTTGCCGGCCTCCGGATGGATCCTCAAACATTACAGGCATCCCATTATCGACCGCCGGGCGCGGATCGAATCATCTGAAGAAGAGATGGAAGAGGTGAAAAAATACCACCGGACTCATAAGAGCAGAGCAGCAGAGTACTGGAAGGCCCGCCCGGTTTCCCTGGCGGATCTGGCAACAGGTTTCGCGGCTGCCTGCATGATCGTCGCGGTCTCAAAAATGCTTGCCGGCTTTTTTGAGGGAGCTATCGCGGGTGACAGCTTTGCGATCTCCCTCCTTCGGGGGCTTCTGGGCAATCAGTACCTGCTGATCACGACTATTACCACAGCCCTGGCCACCTTTTTTCCGAAGTTTTTCGGAAATATTTCCGGCGCCCAGGAGATAGGGACCTTCCTGATCCATATTTTCTTTGCGGTTATAGGGGCGCCGGCCTCGATTGCGCTGATTATCAGGGACGCACCCATCCTTCTTCTGTTTGCAGCGATCATTGTCCTCATGAACCTGGTTTTTTCACTTGCTTTCGGAAAACTGTTCAGGTATTCCATCGAGGAGATCACAGTCGCCTCCAATGCCAATATCGGAGGCCCGACCACAGCGGCCGCCTTTGCCATCGCCAAGGGCTGGCATACCCTGATCTTCCCGGCGATCCTGGTCGGCACGCTGGGATATGTGATCGGAAACTACTACGGAATTTTCCTTTTTACAT
>JAUNEM010000330.1 GCA_030525515.1 Eubacteriales bacterium | reverse complement strand
GTACCTGTTTACCAGTTCGACCCGATCGTCAACAAACAGGGCACTGAGCTTCCTTCCACCGGTGGTATCGGTACTACAATCTTCTACGTTGTCGGTGCAATCCTCGTCCTCGGCGCAGGCATTGTCCTGATCACCCGCAGAAGAATGGATGGTTAATGACTCGCTGAATCATTGACAAACTCTTGAGTTACAATCACAAAACATGAGGTGTCGGCTGCAGGCTGTCTGCAATGACAGAAGGGTCCGCATCGCATATTTGTGAATCATAACGGAGCATATATCTCAGCAGAGAATGTAATTGATCATAAGCAATGAGCAGATTACAGGACTGTCCGCCGCCTGTCGCGGCGGCGGACAGTTCCTCACTGAGTTATAGGAAAAACACACAAGGCCAGGAGTTGAGAAGACCATGTGCTGCTCGTCTACTGGCCTTTTATTACGGGAAAGATCCTGATAGATAAAAGGATTGGATCTCAGATAAGACCCCGATTATTACAGGGACTGGACCACACAAAAGATAAGACTGTCTTTTGTGTCTGACCATATCTGCTTATGGATGCAAGGTATCCGGGGATGCCCGCAGGAAATGAAATGGATATTCCATAAACAGATATGGTTGTACACAAATGGATTCATACACTCAAAGATATCTTTAACATGAATGTGTGATCCGGCAGGGGTGTGCCGGTTTTTTTTGCTGTAAACATGTACGGAAATACTGCATCAGGTTTTGTCCATATAGACTTCGAACACCTTCCGTTCCTGTCTGACAGCTTTTTTTACGCCTGGCGGTTAAAGCATCGGTGGCAGGTATACCCGATAAGGCGTCGGAGGCAGATCTGCCTGTTAAGGGCATCGGAGGTTCGCAAATAACCGTCACAGGAAAAACGGTAAAGGAAAAGAACCAATGGATTACAGGAATGCTGAAAAACAACAGGTCAATACTGTTTTACATGGATTTTGTTACAAACATAAAGAAACAGCTGCAGTGATTACTCCAAAGAAAGAGCCATAATTATGAAAGCATTACTTATTAAGATCAGACAGATACTCAAAGACCGCAGAACGCGCCAATTCCTGACAAGATTTGTGAGCGCTACTGCAGCTATTGTTGTGTTTGTAACAACCTATGCGCTGGTACTTCCGGCGATCACTATGGAAAGCCAAGCGGCGTGCGGGATTGAAGCCCATCAGCATGATGACAGCTGCTATACAGAAGAACTGATCTGCGGGCAGGAGGAGTCAGAAGGGCATCATCACACGGATTCATGTTATGAAAAGGTTCTGATTTGCGGAAAGGAAGTTCATATCCATTCAGAGGAATGCTACAAGTCTGATGAAATGGAAATTCAGTCCCAGGCAGTGGCGTCGACCGGAATCACAAATGTTTCCGTTGCATCGGAGTCTCTTTCTGACGAAGAATACTATTCTGAGGATTCGCAGGGCGAGGGTGCCAGCAGCGGTGCCTGGGCCGAACCGGACCGGAATGATTCGGATGATGATACAGATTATCTGCAAAAAGACGATGAGTATATCGGTGAAAACGATCTGGGGTTAGAAGCTGACACCGGCGACAGTGCCACATCTGACTCTGAGAATATAAAAGCAGAAGGGAACAGTCCTGAAGATGTGATTGCAGATGAAAATAGCACAGAAGAAGTAACTGCAGATGAAAACAGT
>JAUNEM010000329.1 GCA_030525515.1 Eubacteriales bacterium | reverse complement strand
ATGTTCTGGAGGAGATGACCATGGGCATTTCCACGATCGATGCTGTGTGAGCGGCCGGTTTTCTGATGCCATGGAAGAAGACTTCCGCAGGATCCTGGAGTATTACGGGAGCGATCCGGTCATCGTACGTTCCAGTTCCATTCTGGAGGACGGTTTCGGAAATGCATTTGCCGGAAAATATGAATCGGTGTTCTGTGCAGGCAACGGGTCGCCGGATGAGAGGCTGGAGACCTTCGAACAGGCGATCCGGACAGTCTATGCCAGCACGATGAGTCTGTCTGCCCTTGACTACCGCAAGCGCAGGGGGCTGGACAAGAGGGATGAGCAGATGGCGATCCTGGTCCAGCGGGTCTCCGGCTCGCGGTATGAGGATTTCTATATGCCCTGCGCAGCAGGCGTGGGGTATTCCATCAGCCCCTACCGGTTCAGCCCGGAACACCCGAGTGAGGGAATGCTGCGTCTGGTCATGGGCCTGGGGACGGCCGCGGTGGACCGACGCACCGGTTCCTATCCCCGTATGGTGATGATGGAAGATCCCACAAAAGTGACTCTGACTTCCTCCTCGGACAAACATCAGTTTTCCCAGAGCCTGGTGGATGCAGTTCGATTTGCGTCCGGAGAGGTGGAAGGACTGGATCCGGAATTTGTCCGCAAAGAAATTCCGGCTTATTTGACGCGCCTGCTTCTTTCCCACGACTGGGATGCGGAGCGGATCTTCACGGACCGCGGCGAGAACCGGCAGATTTTCTACGTCTCCTGCGACGGCCTGGTAAGAAACAGACAGCTCATGGATGACTTGCGGGGGATCCTGCATCTTTTGAAGGAGGCCTATGTATATCCCGTAGATATCGAGTACACGATCAATGTTGCTCCCTCGGGGGACTATGTGATCGACCTTCTGCAGTGCCGGCCGCTTCAGCAGACGAAGGAGGGGGATGCTGTCGTTGTACCGCAGGTCCCGTCAGACCGCATTCTCCTGGAAACAAAGGGCGTTTCCATGGGCTTTTCCCGCACTTTTCCCGTGGACCTGGTCGTCTACATAGATCCGATCCGATATTACGAAATGCCCTACCGGGATAAATTCCGGGTGAGGGATCTCTTGTCGGCAGTCAACTGGAAACTCCGAGGGCAGGGAAAACGTATGCTGCTCCTGACACCGGGACGCATCTGTACCTCCTCTGCGGAGCTTGGCGTTCCCTCCGCCTTTGCGGACATCAGTGAATTTGACATGATCGCGGAGATTTCCGAGACAAGGGCGGGCTATGTGCCGGAGCTCAGCTACGGCAGTCATATTTTCCAGGATCTGGTGGAAGCGGAGATCCTCTATACAGCGGTTTTTGAGACACAGACCACCCTGCATTTTTCTCCGTCCCTGCTGCAGCCGTTTGCGGCTTCTTTGTCCGCCTATGCCAAAGATACAGGAGGATTGGAAGGAGCGGAAAATATTCTGCAGGTCTACAACACGGAACACAGCGGCCTGACACTCTACTATGACATGTCACAGGAGCACCTGCAGGTGTCTTTTGATACTTGTGGCCATGGGCGAGTGCCCGCAAACATATATGATTAAAGCACGCATGCGGAATCCGCTCATTTTGCACGCATCCCGCGCACAAAATGGTTTCTTCCTCATGTGTGGGCGCTCGCAAATGTCCGCAAGACCGGATATGCGAGCATATCCGT
>JAUNEM010000146.1 GCA_030525515.1 Eubacteriales bacterium | reverse complement strand
CCTCAGCGATGACTTCGCTGAGCTTCTTGACTTCTTCGTCGGTCAGGTCTCTGCACCTTGTGTCTGCATTGACGCCTGCCTTCTCGACGATCTTTGTTGCGGATGTGCGGCCGATGCCATAAATGCTGGTCAGACCGATCTCAACGCGCTTATCTCTGGGTAAATCAACACCTGCGATACGAGCCATTGTAAAACTCTCCTTCTACTGCATAATACAAAACTGATTGACTGGGGCAGTTTCCGCAATATGCTTTCATTGCGTTTTTCTGGCTGCCCAACCGGACTCTTTCAAAAAAGAACCGGCCTTTCCACTGCGATACAAACGATCGGCATGGTATCAAAGAGTAATGTGCTGCCCCGGTCTGGTAAATAGGGTTAACGGGGCGCCAACTATTCTATGATCAGAGCATTACTAGCTCGCTCAACCCTGCCTCTGTTTGTGTTTCGGATTCTCGCAGATGATCCTGACGATGCCTTTGCGCTTGATGACCTTGCATTTGTCACACATCGGCTTCACGGAAGCTCTAACCTTCATCTCCTGCTCCTTTCCATTGCGGCGCAGAAATACATAAATGTATCCTCTCTCTGTGCCGATTATCGGGTACGTCCGAAATCACCCCGTCCTTTGAAATGCGTAGTTACGGTTTAAGACAGGACAATTGAGCAAGGGTCTCCCCCTGCTCATTTACAGACCAAGATATAATAGCACGTCATCCATTTAAATACAAGGATTTTTTTCACAAATTTTTTCAGGCTTTTCCCGGGGTTTTCCCGGCCAATTTATTCCTGATTTTCCGGATTTTTCCTTCCGCTTTTTCCGGTTTTCTGAGAGTCATGATGACTTGTTTCTTTTACATCACATCCGGAAAATATGAAAGTTCGTTTTCCATCACTCTCTTCCCCATACAAGGGATGCCATTGTCCTCAAGCCGGATCTTGACATAAAAATAGAGTCATCCTCCAGCCAGGCGGTGAATGACTCTTTTATTTGGCTGATCTATGTCCGATCCTGATGTCAGCCGGTCCGCGATGAACCGGACAGGATCAGACCGGGACAGCAAAGCGCCTGCAGCATATACAGCTCTTGCAGTCCCCGCTCTTTACTTGTCTCTCCAGATGATCCTTCCCTTGGTCAGGTCATAGGTGGACATCTCCAGTGTGACCTTGTCACCGGGAAGTATACGGATGAAGTTCTGCCTGAGCTTGCCGCTGATATGGGCAAGGATCACGGCATCATTTTCAAGGCGCACCTTAAACATTGTATTCGGAAGCTTTTCGATTACGACTCCCTCAAGTTCAATGACATCTGCTTTTGACATTTATCCCTCCAAAATTTTGCTGATTTCCTGGAATACTTCCTTCATATCTTTAGTACCGTCAACTGTGCGCAGGGCGCCTTTCTTCTCGTAGAAGTCGATCAGAGGCTGGGTCTGCTCATGATAGACGGACAGTCTGTTCTGCACTGTCTCGGGCTTGTCGTCCTCGCGCTGGATCAGGCTGCTGCCGCAGTTGTCACAGATTCCCTCTTTTTTCGGAGGAATGAACTCGATGTGGTAGGAAGCACCGCACTTGGGACAGGAACGTCTTCCGCTCATGCGCTTAACGATGTTGCTGTCCGGAACATCTACGTTGATCGCGTAGTCAATCTTTTCACCGGTTTTGGCAAGTGTATCTGTAAGTACCTCTGCCTGGGGAATGGTGCGCGGGAATCCATCGAGGATATAGCCCTTTGCGCAGTCATCTGCCTTCACTCTGTCGAGGAGAAGCTCAACTGTCAGCTCGTCGGGAACAAGCTTGCCGGCATCCATAAAGGCTTTGGCCTTCTTGCCAAGCTCTGTGCCGTTCTTGATATTGGCGCGGAAAATGTCCCCTGTCGAAATATGGGGAAGTCCGTACTTTTCAGCCATCATCTGGGCCTGTGTGCCTTTGCCCGCTCCGGGTGCTCCAAGCATAACGATTTTCATGGTATACCTCCCTTTCTTTGAATACCATACGCTAATGTCTCAAAAAATCGACGGATTCAATACTTAAGACAAGTGACCTGAGACTTAAGACAAGTGGCCTTTTGCTGCCGCTCACACGCCGGCCGGCATGTGAAGGGTAATGACCATTTTTATACTAAGTACAGTTTAATACTTTGACGATAATAAGACAATATCCGAAGACGGTGTTACTGCGGCCGCACCTCATGGATGCAGCCGCTTTCGCTGCCGCCTTCGGAATACTTTTTTAGTCGTTCAGGAATCCCCTGTAGTTTCTCACCAGCATCATAGACTCCACCTGCTTGATCGTCTCAAGCACAACGCTGACGACGATGATCAGGCTGGTTCCGCCGAACGAGATCGAAGCATTGAAGAGCCCTCTGAAAATGAAGGGCAGGATGCCGACACAGGTAAGGCCGATCGCACCGATGAAAATGATGTAATTCAGGATCCTGCTGAGGTACTCGCTGGTAGGCCTGCCCGGTCTGATTCCGGGAATAAATCCGCCTCTCTTCTTCAGGTTATCCGCAATCTCGATCGGATTGAAGGTGATCGAGGTGTAGAAATAAGCGAAGAAGACCAGGAGCAGGATATACACGAGCATACCGAGCGTGTACTGGAAGTAGGAAGGGTTGCACCAGTAGGAAGAACTCAGATAACGAAGAACTTCGGACCAGATGCCGGTTCCCTTGTACCCGGCCAGTGTGGAAATAATGCCGGGGAACTCCATCAGGGATGAAGCGAAGATGATAGGCATGACGCCCGCTGTGTTTACTTTGAGCGGGATCACGGAAGTCTGACCGGCAGTATAACGTCTGCCGTTGATCTTCTGCGCATAAGATACAGGGATCTTGCGCTCCGCGTCATTCAGAAGAATGACCATGACGATCATCACAAGAATGATCACAATGATGATTGCCGCGGCAAGGGCGCCGAACGCCACATTCTTACCGATCACGAACTGCTGGAAGAGCGCCGCGATATCCTGGGGCATTCTGGACACGATATTGATACACAGTACAATGGAGATACCGTTTCCGATTCCCTTTACGGTGATCTGTTCACCGATCCACATCAGGAAAGCACTGCCCGCAGTCAGGGTCGCAATGACCAGGATCACATTGAGCGCGTTGAATTCCTCCAGGAGGCCCTGGCGGCCAAACCCGATTGCCATGGCGGAGGACTCCAGCAGAGCCAGCGCGACAGTCACATAACGGGTGATGGCTGTCATCATCTTCCTGCCCTCTTCGCCCTCTTTCTGAAGCTCCTCGAGCTTGGGAATAGCGATCGTGAGCAGTTGGATGATAATGGATGATGTGATGTAGGGAGTGATGTTCAGAGCCAGAATGGACATGTTCAGGAAGGAACCACCGGTGAAGGCATCCACAAAGCTGAACGCGTCGCCCGTCTGCTGTGCGAACCAGTCCGCGAAATAGTTCCTGTCAACACCCGGTACAGGGAGCTGGCAGCCAAAGCGGATCACAATCATCATCAAAAAAGTAAACAGGAGCTTCATCCTGATTTCTTTTACTTTGAATACGTTTTTGATCGAGTCAAACATTCTTTAAGGCCTTTCTGAATTTTTTTGCTCTCTCCTCCTTCACAGCGCCAACCGGCCGGGAATTCCGCTGCGGATCACCCGGTCCGGGATCGTGTCTGTCCGACGCCCGTGCCGTGTGTAAAGGATCCAAAGATCCGAAGACGATCGGAGTCCACATTTTCACAGGTGAGGTGATTCTCATACCGGACCACATCCGGACTCGAATGCGGATGGCCGGTATGGATCAGAAGTCCGGCACTATTGAGGCTGCTACGGAATAAAGGGCAAGCCATATCGAAACCGGAAGGCTCCGATATGGCGTTCCTATTTCTTTGTCATTCAACGGCCAATTGTTTCGGCTGTGCCGCCGGCTGCCTCGATCTTCTCTTTGGCTGCGGCGCTGAATGCTGTAACCTTGACAGTAAGCTTTCTGTCGAGGTCCGCATTGCCGATAATCTTGACGCCATCGCCGAGCTTGCTGACAGCACCGCTCTCAAGCAGTGTCTGCTCATCGACGACAGATCCGTCCTCAAATCTCTTGAGGGTCTCGATATCAACAGCTACGATATCCTTGGAGTTGTAGCAGGTGAAGCCTCTCTTGGGAAGTCTTCTGTAAAGGGGCATCTGGCCGCCTTCGAACCCGGGCCTGGGAGCTCCGCTCCTGGCCTTCTGTCCCTTATGGCCGTAACCCGCAGTCTTGCCGTTGCCGGAAGCATGGCCGCGGCCTCTGCGATAGTTGGCATGCTTGGAGCCTTCAGCAGGTTTAAGATTATGTAAATCCATTTTTTCCTCACAATCTGGAGCGCGGGCTGCGGATCTTCGGAAGGAACCCGCATCGTGGGTTCCGCTGATGATCCGGGAAACAAATGACGCTCCTCACCGGTTTCCACATGAACAGCCGTCATGCAATCGCAGACACGGGCGGCTGTTCCTGCCGCATTCTATATCAGTCCAGCTCTTCGACTTTGACCATGTGACGGATCAGTCTGATCTGTCCTCTGGTTGCCGCGTTGTCGGGGAGAATCACGAAGCTGTTGAGCTTCTTGAATCCCATGGATTTGACGATAGCGCGGTTCTTGGGGACAGAACCGATTACAGACTTGATCAGAGTAATTTTCAGCTTCTTCGGCTCAGCTGCAGTTTCTTTCACATCTGTAGGCATTTTCTATTCTCCTTTCAGATATTATGTCTCGCATTTCAGCCCTTGAGGTCAGCGACGGCTTTGCCGCGTCTCGCTGCTACTTCTTCAGGGACTTTCAGCTGGCTGAGACCGTTGATGGTTGCCAGTACGACGTTCTGCTTGTTATTGGAACCAAGAGACTTTGTACGGATATTCTTGATGCCGGCAAGTTCGCACACGGTACGTGCGGGGCCTCCGGCGATGATGCCGGTACCATCGGGAGACTTCTTCAGCAGGACAGACGCGCTGCCGTATTTGCCGATGTAGTCATGAGAGATGCTGGCGACTTCGTCGAGCGCGACGCTGACGAGGTTCTTGGAAGCATCATCTCTGCCCTTGCGGATCGCTTCCGGAATTTCAGTTGCCTTGCCGAGGCCGCATCCGACGTGGCCGTTGCCATCGCCGACAACAACGAGTGCAGTGAACCGCATGTTGCGGCCGCCCTTGACGACCTTGGTGACACGCTTGATGGCAACAACTTTATCGGTCAGCTCCATCTGGCTTGTATCGATCATATTACGTTTCATCGCTCAATCTCCTCCTTAGAATTCCAGGCCAGCCTTACGGGCAGCATCTGCGAGAGCGGCAACTTTACCCATGTAGATGTATCCGCCGCGGTCGAAGACCACTTCTTTGATTCCCTTATCAGCTGCTCTCTTAGCGATCACCTCGCCGACCTTCTCTGCTGCCGCGATATCATCAGTGTGCTCAACAGCGTCCTGGATTTCCTTCTCGATGGTGCCTGCAGCCACGAGTGTGGTCTGGGCATCGTCATCGATGATCTGTGCGTAGATGTGCTTATTGCTTCTGTATACGGCAAGACGAGGGCACTGTGCTGTTCCGCTGAGTCTGTTGCGGATTCTGGAGTGCTTTTTCTCGCGGATCGCCTTCCTGTTTGCTTTCTTAACCATTGTAAATTCCTCCAAATATGTACCGGATGCCTCCGGCAGATCCTGTCCCGCTTCCGGCCCCGGATCAGATCACCCGATCAGGCCTGCCGCGGTCAGCTCCGCCTTCTCTGCCTTCCGGCAGCCAGAACAGAATTATGGCTGTTTTGTTTTTCTTTTGTGCTGTCCGGCCCCGGGGGCGGCCCGTCTCTGTCTCGCGGACCTTTTTAAAGCATCCTGTACCGGATCGGCACAACTGTTCATAAAGCGACCAGTTAAGATCTATTTATTTTTTGCCAGTCTTACCGACTTTGCGCCTGATATGCTCATCGGCATACTTGATGCCCTTGCCCTTGTAAGGCTCAGGTCTGCGCTTGTCTCTGATGTTCGCTGCGAACTGTCCGACGGCTTCTTTATCAATCCCCTTGACAGTGATCACATTGCCCTGGACTTCGGTGGTGACGCCCTCGGGATCTGTCATCTCAACGGGATGGGAATATCCTAAGCTAAGCGTAAGCGTTTTACCTGACTTGGCTGCTCTGTAACCAACGCCGTTGACTTCCAGCTTCTTCTCGAAACCGGCAGAGACACCGACCACCATGTTGTGGAGCAGGCTTCTGGTCAGTCCATGAAGGGATTTTTCCTTCTTCAGATCATTGGGTCTCTCGATGGTGATGACGCCATCGTTCTGCGTGATCTTCATCTCACCCGGAAGAGTCCTCTCAAGTGTACCCTTGGGACCCTTAACAGTCACTTTATTATTTTCTGCTACTTCAACAGTGACGCCTGCCGGAATAGCGATTGGCATTTTACCGATGCGTGACATGCCCGTACCTCCTGATTATTTTTCTCCTGACAGTGTCTGTGACACCATCTTTTATATTTGATTTTATATTTGTTTGATATAGTCAGCGACCGCTGAAAACCTGCGGCTTATCGCCGTTGTTCAGCTTCTCGGCCGCCCGGCATTTGTGATGCCCGGCCGGATCGCTTCGCGGTTTGATCTGTCAAATGCTGTCTGAAGCTTTGACTTTGTTTTGAATACTCTGCTGCCGGCCATAGGCTGGCAGCCTCAAAAGCATCCTTTATTACCAGATAAACGCAAGTACTTCGCCGCCGACCTCGAGCTCTCTGGCCTTCTTGTCGGTGATGACACCCTGGT
>JAUNEM010000328.1:1112-1705 GCA_030525515.1 Eubacteriales bacterium | reverse complement strand
ACAAACTGGGCGGCGAGAACGGCATCGGCATCATCGATATCGTCGAGAACCGTGTCGTCGGCATGAAGTCCCGCGGCGTCTATGAGACTCCCGGCGGAACCATCCTGATGGAAGCACACCAGCAGCTCGAGGAACTCATCCTTGACCGCGAGACCTATGAACTCAAGGACGAGATCGGCCACAAGTTCGCCAGCCTGGTCTATGAAGGCAAGTGGTTCTCCCCTCTTCGCGAGGCAGAGCAGGCCTTCATCGAGTCCACTCAGAAATATGTGACCGGCGAAGTGAAATTCGGTCTCTACAAGGGCAACATCATCAAGGCCGGAACCACCTCTCCTTACTCCCTCTACAGCGAGAGCCTCGCCTCCTTCACCACCGGCGATCTCTATGACCACCACGACGCAAGCGGCTTCATCACCCTCTTCGGCCTTTCCACCAAGGTCCGCGCGATGAAGATGCAGCAGCAGGGACTGCTTTAATCCGCAGCCGTTTCCTGAAAGGAAAACAGGTATAAAATGATATTTAGAAGAGCTGACGCCCGCAAGGCGCGGCTCTTCTTTTTTTGAGAGACAGGGGACGGTTCTTTGTCTCCGAAC
>JAUNEM010000328.1:0-1102 GCA_030525515.1 Eubacteriales bacterium | reverse complement strand
TTTTGTGTACAGCTTTTCTGATTTTACGTTCGATTATTCCTTACCGGCAGCAGGCTCTTTTTCACTTGCGCAGGGAAGATATACACATTAAAATATATGGGATGCCGCAGGAACTGATGGAAACTGCGGAGAAGATAACGACCTTTTTCCGGTCACACGCTGGCTGCCGCGTGATCAGAGACAGAATATCGGAGGATTTTTACATGCTCGCAAGAGTGATACTCATTATATATTGCATCTTTATCAACTTTCTGGGGATCGCTTCCATGGCCGCGGACAAGATCCGGGCAATGGAGCACCGTTTCAGAATCCCGGAAGGCGTCCTGTTCACAATCGCTATTATAGGAGGAAGCATCGGTTCAACCGTCGGAATGCTCCTCTTTCACCACAAGATCCGAAAAGCCTCTTTCCGCTTCGGACTTCCCCTGATCCTGCTGATCCAGATCGGCGTGTGCATCCTGCTGCGTTCCGTAATGGCATCCATCGTCTTTATGTAGGGTTGTGATCACACACAGAACCAAGATCAAACCGGCCGGATTAGCACGACTCTCACAGGACCCTTGAACAGGTTCCGCAGCAATTCATCACTGATTGGGAGAGAACCACATGATCGCGCTCAAAATCACCGGCCTTGGCAGTTTCATGTCAAGGCTGTTTTCAGGAAACACCTTTGATTCTTTCCTTCTGGCGGAAGGGTCTCTGCAGACGGCTGTCACCTGGCAGGTCTCCGGCAGGCTCAACAAAGATTTTTTTGAAAAAGAAGTGAGGGAAGATCCCGCACAGTTTCCCTATGACTACGCCGCCTGGAGCGACGTGCGTCCCTCCCTGCGTGAGCTGATCCGCGGAAAAAGAGCCCCGGTCTCCTTCCAGTTCATCCTCCATCTCAAACCAGACTATATGGAGGCCATGCTGGAAAAGGAGGGCGATGAAGAGCTGAAAAACTGCGTGGGCGCTTTTGTACTGACCATCCGCTACAGGGAGGGAGAAGCCACTCTCCTGACCGGAATCTCCATGAAAAGCTTTACCATGAACAAAAACGCCGACCGTCTGTGGGACAGTGCCGTCAGCCGGTTTCTGCAGTCCAAAGACATCGCTTTCGAAC
>JAUNEM010000145.1 GCA_030525515.1 Eubacteriales bacterium | reverse complement strand
GTCTCCGTGCGGTCATCTGTCTCCGTACCTTCACAGGCTTCCACCGAGTTATATAAAAGACCGGAGGCGATGCGTGTCTGCAGATCGCCTCCGGGCATCCATTCGGCAAAGACCGTGGGCACGCCCTGAAGGGTCCGCACATAGTGACACATCACGATGTGTTCGTGCATGCCCAGCATAACCCACAGGCGGCATTCAGACAGAAACAGCTCGAGGGCACGCTTATTATCAAGCAATTCCGGCAGAGGCTGTTTGACAGCGAGCTGTGTGCCCCATTCCCGGTGCAGCACACGATAGACGCTGCCCATGCCTCCCCTGAAGGGTCCTTCCTCGATCTGGTAAACGGGCGGAAGCAGGACAGATGATTTCATTTCCGGGATTCCTCTCTGGTCAGCTTCCCGGAGACCAGGTCTCCCGGAAGCCCTGCGAAAAATGATTCGGAACAGTTCCTTACACGAGCCGTGCCATGAAGAGACACTGATGCTTTCTCCTAAGGTACTTTACCTTTGGGTGATTTGCCTTTACTGAAAATAAAGATTATCAGGATTATATTGAGAAATTGTTGGTCAATTGCAGTACACACACCGGATCATCGGTTGAATGTTCCGGTGTGTGCAGAAACAGATTGTATATTTCTAATCTTTGGAGATCAGCGTCCCGATGGTCGCGAGCAGGTATATGATTCCATATATGACGCACAAGATGATTGCCCAGATTTTCATGGGCAGGGCGTGGAAAAACTTCAGGCTGAAATAGAATGCGACCGGCACACTCAGGAGATAGCCCTGCATCTGGATATTTTTCCAGAAATGCCGGTGGGGAGTCCCGTTGTTAAGACACCCTTCAGCCAGGCCGATGACGGCATAGAAGGCCGCGGAAATCTTCAGCAGCATCCTTAAGTATTCCAGGAAGGTGGGCAGGCCGTGGCGGAAATGCCCGACCAGTGTCAGGATTCCCAGCAGAAGCAGCGGAACCAGTACTCTGGCAATGATCGTGCCGATCACCTTTGGATAATAGTCGGAAGGCACGCGGGGTTTATGCGGTCTGGACGGCCCGGGCGGGATAATTCCTCCGCCGCCTCCGCCGATCTTCTTCCTGGCAGCATCTGCCCTTCTCCTCAGGCCGCTGTCTATGTCAATATTAAGTAAGTGCAGCAAGAGTCCAAGTTCCATTGTCCTGCCGCTTCCGGCAGGGAACTTGTGATTGCCCGGAAGAAAGCTGGCTGCCAGCACAAGTGCAGGTTTGTAATATTTGTTAAACGTGTACTCCGGTGTGCTGTCCTTGTCATTGAGGGCGCCGATAAAGGCATTCTGGCAGCAGGCTTCCGCATAGGAATAATAATTTTTGCCGCCGACGTCTTCACCGGGGTGTTCCAAGGCGTAGTAGATGACCCTTCTGAGAGCATCATTTTTGGCTTCCGTTCCGTTGCTGGCCTCCGCGAAGTCCTTAAGGGCCTGAAGGCCTTCGTTGACAGGGGGAATATACAGCATTTTCTTGTAATCGCCCACTGTCCTGATGTCCTTGTCCATTAAGGGCTCGTCATCCGGATAACATTCGAGGAAAGCCAGCTGGAGGGGAACGCTCATTTCGCTCTGCTGGAGAGTGACGATCAGGTTCTGCATGAGATGCCGCCGCATCTCTTTCTGGGGGACGCCGACCATAGGTGTTCCTTTGATCTCGTCATAGAGGGTCCTGCCGAGATTGCGCGCCTCGGATTCGCTGGAGCAGTTCTTCAGCTTGCTCATGTACTCGCTGCGGATCCGGTTGGTCGTACACAGGCCGATGATGTCTTCCCGGTGCAGTTCCTTGTTGTCGCCGGCCCGGGCGATCACGACATCGTCAGGGATCAGAGCCACAAGGTTATCGGCGTATTTGGCCAGGGAGTGTTTTTCCCCGTTGATGACGTCCCTTACATAAATTGCGCACTTCTCGTAAAAATCACCGGCGGATTTTTTGACGAGAGGGGTGCCGTTTTTATAGAGGTTTTCGACCTTGAGCTTTCCGATCCATTTGATCAGCGTCGTCACGCTCTTTCCGCTCTTCTGCAGGCGGTCCGTCTCGTCGGACATGACGGAGAGCATGGCCCGCACACATTCCTGGCGGGTGTCTTTCTCCACAAGCTGCTCAGGAATCTTTTCATAGAGTTTTGCGGCATCATTCAGGGAATTGGAGGATTTGAGAGCGTTGACATAGGGAATCAGGCTGTCGCTGAGGGCCCTGTCCGCGGCAGTGCTGTCCACGGCCATGACGGCGGAAGAACTCAGGGCATCGATACAGGCAGCCACACTGACCGGCTTCCCATCCCGGATATAGTCTTTGATCCTGCTGACAATTCCCTCTGCCAGCTGGGTCCGGAACTGGTTCCAGGCCGCGGCTGTGTCCTCTTTGAACTTTTCCTCAGTCTGCAGCTTATAGGTCGTGGACTGCTCGACACCGGCCATGGAAAAGAAGCGTCCATAGAGTGTGAACGCCTTTTCCCAGGCTGCGGCAGCCTGCTTTGCGTCTTCTGTCTCGCTGGCTTCGGCAATACGGGCGCAGAGAGCGGCATAAGCCTGGACCCTCCAGGGATCGCTGATCGAATCGACCGCTTTCCGGACAGCGGGGGCCTTGACGTTCTTCCAGGTGGATCTCTCATCTTCCGGCAGATTCATATCGTCCATGAGTTTTTCGAACTCACCTTTGAAAAAGCGATAAGGAATCGGACTTCCGGAAGCCCCGCTGAACATACCGCAGAATTTTTTGTAAGCGGTACTGGTCTCATCCGGGCCCGGCCGGCGAAAGCGCAGCGTGGTCAGTTCATCAAAAAGACGCACCTCCGGAACCAGCATCTCCGCGCGGTAGTTGTTGGCTTCATCTTTGGAAATGGCAGTCTGCATTTTGACGTGCATTGCCATCTCCTTATTGGAGAGGGTAGGGGGCGCGAGCATCGCTTCAAATCGGTTCATCTGTCATTCCTTTCTGTGATCACTGATTCTTCCGGCGGAAGACATTATCACTGATTTCTCCAAAGGAGAAATGCTTGCTTATTCCTCCGAAGAGAAATCTGCCCGCATATTCCTTTGAAGAGGGAAATGATATTCTTTGATTCCTCCCGGGGAGAGAAACCGGTCATTTATCATCCGAAGGGGGAAACATTCCGGAAAACCTGGAAAAATCAGGAAAACCGCCGTTAAAGAAGTCATCCACAGGATTGCCTGCGGAACCTGTTCCGGCCGGTTCCGGAGACTGGCCGGACACCGGAGGAGTCCGGGTGGTTTCAGGGCCGATGCCTTCCCCTGCTGTCACATCCGGGCCGGGTCCGGGCAGATCACCGCTGTCTTCTTGTTTATTTCCCATGTCTTCCGGCCTGCTGCCGCAGTCTTTCGATGCATTGCCGGCATCGTCTCCCCGTGCTGAGAAAGCATTTTCCATCTGGTCCAGGCGCTGTTCCAGACGGTTCAGCAGCGTGTGAAGGCGGTCGTTCTGTTCCATCAGTTCCCGCTTGACCACTGCTCCTGCATCGGCCTGGTCACGGTCATATTCCTCCACAAGGAGATTGAGCTGTTCTGTCCGGCTCTCCGAGCTGTCCAGCTCGACCAGATCCATCAGCAGCTCCAGGGCACGCTTTTTATTGCCGGAAGCATACTCGGCCCGGACCCACAGGTCCAGGATCCCGATGTCATCCGGGCGGAGCGCATGGGCACGGCAGAGCAGGGAAGACGCGTCGGAATAGCTCTCTCTCCTCAGGCACTGCAGCGCCTCGTTGAACAGGAGATCCGGCTGGTATTTTGCGCTCAGGTAATCGGTCAGATCCGCTCCGCAGCCCGGACAGGTCGTCTCTCCGGCAGGAATCGCAGCTGCGCATAAAGGACAAAGCATTCTATTCTCTCCTTTCCGTTTCTGGGAAGGTTTTTGTAAGATCTGCTGCGTGGATCCGCAGCAGACCTCTGTCTGATTACGGTGCTTTAGGCAGCGAAATACCCATCAGCTTGCTCGCGGCCTCCCAGCGGGGATACATCTCGCGGATCGACTGCAGATGGGGCATGCACTCCTCATCGGAAGGCATAAAGCGGCAGGCGCTCATGATCTCGCGGCAGGTTCTCATGTCGCCCTGGACATAGGGGTCATACTCCTTACGGGCTGCCGGAGGAATATCTTTGCTCATCTGGTACTTGCCGATGAGTTCCAGGATCTGCTGGGCAAAGAAGGTGCAGGCCATCCACATAGGAGGTCTGTCATTCTTTCCGGGTCCGACAGGTTCATCTTTGAAGATCTCTTCAAGCTCCTGCAGGGCTTTCCATGCGTTGGAGAGAGCTGCCTGGTCTTCATTGTCATAGGCCCGCATGCCGGCTGAAGCGGCGGCGCGGATTTCCTTGGCGATGGCACTGCTGCCCTTCTCATGTTCGCTGTTGATCTTTTCCAGTTGACGGACTTTCTGGTCGAATTCTTCTTTCGGAGGCTGAAGGGCGTTGGACTTGGGCGGTTCAATTCCGATCACAGTATCCAGAGCCTCTTCCGCTCTGACCGCGTCTCCGGCTTCTACCGCATCCTGCAGATTCGCGGCCATGCGGTTGAGCATCTTTTCTGCCACAACACGTTTGCCGGGTTCCGGGATCATGGCTATGCGGGATCTTGCGGCAGCGATCGCGTTATCGACATCGTCCGAAGTAGGCAGTTCGGGCGCCGGGGAGGATTCCATCTCGATGTCGATCTTGTTGGATCCCGCCTCTGCCCTGACTGTAAACCGGCTGGAGCGGTCGCAGGAGATGGAGAGCTTGATCTCTGTTCCCGGCGGCAGAGCCTTTTCGAAGTTCATCTGGATCTGTTTGAGCAGCTTTTTCTCCTCGAAGAAACGCAGGTGGACCGCATAGGGGTTGTCTTCATTGATCGTGAAAATATAATCCTGCGAGCAGGGCAGCTGGGTTCCCTTTGTCATGAGCTTGACCAGCTTGGGTTCGCCTGTAAACTCATTGACAGTCTCAATCGAATAGTTGCGGGAAAGCACTACCGGAGGCGTTCCGCCTATAATAGTGGGAGCAGCATCAAAGCCTGCCTCCAGAAGCACCTTGCCGCCTGCCATAAATGTGCAGTTGTAAGGCTCTTTCTCCTCTTCCGCCACCAGTTCCTCGAACAGGAAGGTGCCGTCCTCGTTGACCATGTATTCCTTCTTGAAGCCGCCTGCGGCGCGGGTGACTTTGGCGTAAATTCCGTCGGGAAGTGCTCCGCCTTCCGCCTGAAGGCTTCCCTCCACATTGCTGATACCGCCGTAGCCGATCGCGGGGGCAAAGTGGGCCGTGACGGAGATGCTCTCGCCCCTGGCTGTCTCCACTTTGGTCTGCTGCTGTGTGCCGATGGAAGCGGCCGCGATGGCGGCTCCGTATCCGACGGCCATATCCGGCTCATCGATCAGAGGCTTGGGAAGCTTGGTGTGTATGGGCAGGGAGGGAGAAGTGAAATTCTCTTCTATGATTTCCGCGACAAGCGGGATGTGGGTACTGCCGCCGACCAGAAGGACACCGTCGATCATATCGAGGGTGATGTGGTGCTGCTCCTCAGCCTCCCGCAGGGCTTTGTGGCACTCCTCCAGAGTGCTCTCGATCAGGGGACGGATCAGGTCCTCGAAATCATCGCGGCTGACTGTCGCTGCCAGATTAACCTTGGCTCCGCTCTTGTCCTCGAAAATACCGTCTGTGGACTCGAAAAACTCCTCCTGGGAGCTGAGTGCCTTCTTGATGATCTCCGCGCTGAGTTTCAGCCTGGTGAAGCGGCGGCGGTCATCATCGTCGCGGTTGATGTCCATATCCTCCAGATCATATCCTTCGTCCGAATCCTGCAGCTCCTCCAGAAGATAGCGGGCCAGGGCATCGTCGAAGTTATCGCCGCCCAGATAGTTGTTGCCGGCAATACCCAGAACGAATGCGTCACCCTCGTCCAGACGCACGATGGACACATCGAAAGTGCCTCCGCCGAGGTCATAGACCATGAAAATTCCGTTATCTATCTCGTTTTTGAAGCAGTAGTAGAGCGCCGCTGCTGTGGGCTCCTGCAGTGTGAATTCCACCTTCAGTCCGGCAAGCTCACCGGCTTTGGTCGTGTTTTCACGTGCGTTGGAAGCAAAATAGGCAGGAATAGTGATGACAGCCCGGTCCACCACGTAGTCCGCATACTCCGGAAAACCGTGGAGATAGCTTTCCATCTGCGCTTTCATCTCTTTGAGGACCTCCGCGGAGACCTCGATGGGGGACAGGGTCAGGGGGCCTGTGCTCACACGGTAATTGGCATCTCCCATGTGGCTCTTGACCGATACAATGGGTTCCGGCACTGTGCCGCGGCGGTTAAAGGCGATCTGTCCCGCGCGCACCCCCTTGGTCTTCCTGTCATAGACGATGACGGAAGGAAAAGTCTTGCGTCCTGCCTTATCCGTGCGGCAGACAATCGTCTTGTTGTCATCGGCCATCATGGCGATGACACTGTTAGTGGTTCCGAGATCGATTCCTACACATTTGCTGGTCGGCATAATTCATTCTCCTTCGTGCAATAAAAATCCGTGTATGGTTATGAGCGAAGCTCACAGTCTCATATGTTAAACAGCCAACTACAATCTTTTTTGCATCGCTTATGTGAATTCTGTCTTCAGTGATTTTTTGTAAAAAAGAAGCCGGGGAAACTTAAATTATTCTCCGTTGAGCCACCGTCTGATCCGGTCCAGAGTCCTGCTGAAAAAACCGGACTGATCCGGATCCTGATCTGAGTCCTGAGTGTCATCCGGGTTCTCTTCGTCATCCGGTTTCCCGGCATCATCCAGGTACTCTTCTTCGTCA
>JAUNEM010000144.1 GCA_030525515.1 Eubacteriales bacterium | reverse complement strand
GCTATTTTTACTGAGTATGCCGCTTGATGAGGCTTTTGTGGTCATGTCCGGATTTCTTCCTGATCTGGCAAGGCTCGTGATCGAGTCCTGAATTTCAGAAAAGTGCGGACGGGAACCGCCGGTGAACGGGCTGTCTGGTACTGCAGCGCGGTCAAAAAGCGAAGTTCCCGCACCATCGGACGCATCTGCATCCTTCTCACGGGATGGCAGGCGGAAGAGAGCGGGACGCCGTAATCAGCGAGTTTTTTTAAAAAAAGGAGGTACCTGAAATGTATGCTATTATTGCAACAGGTGGCAAGCAGTACAAAGTTTCCGAAGGCGATGTGATCGATGTCGAGAAGATCGCGGTTGAGGCGGGCTCAGAGGTTACATTTGATAACGTTCTGGCAGTCGGCGGCGAGACCCTCAAGGTCGCAGGAGATGTCGCAGGCGCGACAGTAACGGGAACTGTCATGGAGCAGGGCAAGGCCAGAAAGGTCATCGTCTACAGATATAAGAGGAAGACCGGCTATCACAAAAAGAACGGCCATCGCCAGCTCTTCACACGTGTCAAGATCGACAAGATCAACGCGTAATTTTTGCGGAACTGTTTTGCGGTTTCCGGCGAAAAGGACCGGTGAAAAATGACAGTCGTAGATATTTTCAAAGATCGCGAGGGAAACTACGGGTATTTCGAGTGTTCAGGTCACGCGGATGACAACAGCTGTGAGGGAGAGGACATTATCTGTGCCGCAATCTCCATGCTTGTCATCAACACGATCAACAGCCTTGAAGTGCTTGCCGGGGCGGATATTACCTATGCCGCCGCGGAAGAAGGCGGCCGGCTCAGCTGCCGCTTTGAGACTCCCCCCGATGAAAAAGCTGCGCTCCTCGTCGACAGTATGATCCTGGGACTTCAAAGTGTCAGGGAAAACTACGGAGACGAGTATCTCGTTATCAATCTCAAGGAGGAATGAATCATGATGAATCTGAATCTTCAGTTCTTCGCGCATAAAAAGGGAATGGGCTCCACCAAGAACGGCCGTGATTCCAATGCTAAACGTCTCGGTGCCAAGAGAGCGGACGGCCAGTTTGTCAAGGCCGGCAACATCCTTTACAGACAGCGCGGCACTCACATCCATCCCGGTCTCAATGTAGGCATCGGCGGTGATGATACTCTGTACGCTCTTAAAGACGGCATCCTTCGTTTTGAGCGCTTCGGTAAGTTCAGAAAGAGAGCTTCCGTGCACCCTGTAGAGACAGCAGAGGCAGAGGCTTAATCTGAGCAGGATCGGTGTCGTCCCTTCAGACAGCCGTTGACCGGTTTGTCCGCAGACAAGGGATGATGAAAGATCTATTCTGATTTTCCGGCGGAAGAGATTCCGGCGGGACAGATATCTGTAAATTAGGGAGCTCCGGGCAGAGGATAAGATGATTCTGCCGGGAGCTCTTTGTCTGTTCTTCAGCGCGCGGAACAGGGATACTTTTTTCACAGCAGGTACATTCCTGCGCTCCAAACACACGATCAAAACCGCGCTGTACCGCGCCGCAGGCGCTCTCGCAGCGTTCTTCATATGTGGAGACATACATGTTTATTGATAAAGCCAGAATTATTGTTTCAAGCGGCAAAGGCGGCGACGGCCATGTCTCTTTCCGCAGGGAAAAATATGTTCCTGCGGGTGGTCCCGACGGTGGGGACGGAGGAAAGGGCGGCGATGTTGTATTTGTCATCGATGAAGGCCTGAACACACTGACCGATTTCCGTCATGTCCGCAAATATGCTGCCCAGCACGGCGAGGATGGAAAAAAGAAGAGAATGGCCGGCAAAAAGGGCCAGGATATCGAGATCAAGGTCCCTGAGGGAACCGTGATCAGGGAGGCAAAGACCGGCAAGGTCATCGCGGACATGTCCGGTGACCTGAGGCGCTATGTCATCCTCCGCGGCGGACGGGGAGGCAACGGCAACATGCATTACGCCACTTCCACCATGCAGGCGCCCAAATACGCCCAGCCCGGTCAGCCCTCAAAGACACTGGAGCTTCTGCTGGAGCTCAAAATGATCGCGGACGTAGGACTGGTGGGATTTCCGAATGTAGGAAAGTCCACCCTGCTCTCCATGTCCAGCAATGCCAGACCCCGCATAGCCAACTATCATTTCACGACTCTGCAGCCCATTCTGGGTGTAGTGGACCTGGAGGACGCGAGGAGCTTTGTGATGGCGGATATACCCGGCCTCATCGAGGGCGCCGCGGACGGAGCCGGACTGGGACATGAGTTTCTTGCCCATCTGGAGCGGACCAGAATCCTGATCCATGTGGTGGATGCGGCCGGCTCCGAAGGACGTGACCCCATTGAAGATATCATGGCAATCAACCGGGAGCTTGCCCGTTACAAAATCGATCTCTCCTCCCGCAGGCAGATCGTCGCTGCCAACAAGTGCGATCTGATCCAGCCTTCAGAGGACGAAGACAGCAGTCAGAAAGATCCCGTCGCAGAGATCCGCGCCTATTGCGAGCCTCTGGGAATCGAGGTCTATCCGATCTCAGCCGCCACCGGTCAGGGCGTCAGGGAACTGCTCTATCACTGCAGCAGTGTCCTCGAGGAGATGCCTTCCGATCTCATTACCTATGAACAGGAATACGACCCCGAAGTGGAACTGGCTGAAGAGACCGAACCCTACACCGTCACCTACGATGCCAAGACCAAAGAATACCTGGTTGAAGGCCCCCGTATCGAACGCATGCTGGGCTATACAAACCTCGAGTCCGAAAAAGGTTTTGTCTTTTTCCAGAAATTCCTGGTGGACAATGGAATCATCGACGAACTCAAGCGCTTAGGATGCAAAGAAGGAGATACTGTGCGCCTGTACGGCCACGGCTTTGAATTTTTTGACTGATGACCGGGCTTTTGCCTGACATTCTTATTGCAATATGTGCGCATGAGTTTTTTCAACGCTTCACGATACAGGATTTCACGTGATCTATGGTTTCATGACCTTGCGCACCGGAGGAAAAAAATATATGCTTACAAGTAAACAGAGAGCCTACCTGACAGGTCTTGCCAATTCGCTCGACCCCATTGTCTCGGTCGGCATGCAGGGAGTTACCCCTGAAATTGTTAAATCCGCGGAAGAAGCTTTCAATACCCATGAACTTGTCAAGGGCACCGTGCAGAAAAACGTCCTCGAGGACGTGCGTTCCTGCGCGGAAACCATTGCGGAGAGATCCCGCGCCGAGCTGGTCACTGTGATAGGCAGAAAATTTATTCTTTACAAGCCCTTTAAGGACAAGCCTGTCATTGTTCTTCCCGTGAAAAAACAGTAAAAAAATGTGCTCTGCCTGAGCGATAAACCCGCCGGCATCTTGAACTTATTGCGTAAACGCATAGAGAGCAGGTATGTCAGGCCAGCCTCGGGAGAGCACGGGCAAGCTCATGGAAGATTCGCCCGGAGGGCGGGAGAGGAGACTTATGGTTTCTGGAATGGAAGACAGACCTGATCTGAGACCTGATCTGAAAGAGGAGAGAAAAGGGAGAAAAATCGGTATCCTGGGAGGAACCTTTGACCCCATACACATGGCCCATCTGATCATTGCCGAAGCAGCATTTGATTCGTTCTCTCTGGATGAGGTTCTCCTCATGCCATCGGGGCACTCTTATCTGAAGGATGACAGGGAGCAGAAAGTACTGCCTCCCGGGGTCAGGCTTGAGATGACCAGACTGGCCGCGGCTGACAATCCCCATTTTACAGCTTCGGATTTTGAAATGCTTCGGGAAGGCAATACCTATACCAGCGAGACACTTCGGGATCTGCGTGCCCTGCACCCCGAAAATGACTATTATTTTATCGTTGGGGCCGATTCGATCCGGTCAATTCTCACATGGAAAAACCCTCAGGTGATTTTTGACAGCTGTACCCTTCTGGCTGCAATCCGGGAGGACGGTGTGCCGACGGAGGAATTTCTCAAAGCTGTGGACAACCTCAGGTCCGGATACGGCGCCAGGATTCATATACTGGAGATCCCTGCCATCGGAATATCATCGACCGATATACGAAACCGTGTAAAAAGCGGAAGAACTATACATTACCTCGTGCCTGAAAAGGTAGAAAGGTATATAATAGAGACAGGGATATACCGCTGATTCATCAGTCATCATAAGCGCGGATAGGAGGAGGGGTCCTCATTGAAAAGGTACAACAAGGTAGAGCTGATCAGGACGCTGGAGCAGGAGTTGAATTACAAGCGTTTTATCCACACCCTGGCTGTGGCCGGGACTGCGGCCTCACTTGCCATGTGCTATGGCGCCAGTGTTGAAAAGGCAGAGCTTGCGGGTCTTCTCCACGACTGCGCGAAATGCATTGATGTGCGCAAAATGCAGAAAATATGTGAAAGGGCAGGTCTTCCGGTCTCTTCTTTTGAGTCGGGCAGCGGATCTCTTCTTCATTCCAAGGCGGGAAGCGTCCTGGCAGAGGAAAAATACGGATGCACAGATCCCGATATCCTGAACGCGATCCGTTATCACACTACCGGACGGCCGGGAATGTCCCTGCTCGAAAAGATTATTTTCGTGGCGGATTATATCGAACCCGGACGCTTTACAGCAAAAAACCTTCCTGAGATCCGTAAGATGGCATTTGAGGATATTGATGAAACACTGATGAAGATTCTCTATGATACCCTTGTGTATCTCAACTCAACCGGGAATACAGTGGATCCCATGACACAGATGACATATGATTATTACACGCAATTGTATGCGGAAAAAAATACATATGATTGATGTTCTGTGGTTGAACGGCACTATTGGCAGATAATTTGAGGAAAGGGATTTCTATGAGTGAAATGAACGAGAAAAAAGCAGCATCCGAAAACACTGAGTCCGGAAAGGAATATTCCGCAGGACTTGCCAAGATCGCCATTGCTGCTCTTGAGGACAAAAAGGCCGAAGATGTCCGTGTGATCGATATTGCGGACGTTTCTGTTCTCGCTGACTACTTCATCATTGCGAGCGGAAACAACCGCACACAGGTACAGGCTATGGCAGATGAAGTCGAGCAGCGTCTCGGACGCGCCGGTGCCGTGCCCAGGCAGGTGGAAGGCTACCAGGCGGCCAACTGGGTCCTTCTCGATTTCGGCGATGTGATCATTCATATTTTCGATGCGCAGAATCGTCTTTTCTATGATCTTGAGAGAATCTGGAAGGATGGAACCCAGATCAATCCTGATACTCTCTGATCTACCGCTCTCTGACTGACAGAGATATTTTTCTTATTTATCGAAGCTCCCCGGCACAATGCAGAACCTGTGCGGGGGAGCTTTCTGTTATTCTGCACCGGGAAGATTCCAGATGCAGCTGTCACAGAAGGCTTCTGCCCGGAGCTGTAAAAGAAATTTTACTGTTACAGGTGTACGGAATATACGCAGTGATTGTTTATACGGAATATACAAACCGGTCTATTTACTATTCAGTGAAAGACGACTATAATAGTCAAATCATGCATAGTTATAGGAACAGGATATAACCAAAAGTGTGGAATATACAGAAAGACTAAGAAGGGAGATAACTGTGAACTCAAAAGAACAAAAGGCTTCGACTATGGAGAATATGGCAATTGACAGAGAAAAAATCATCATACAGACAAGTATGATCGGAATCGGAGCCAATGTTCTGCTCGCCGCGTTTAAAGCTGTGATAGGTATATTGTCACATTCGATTGCCGTGACTCTCGATGCAGTGAACAACCTTTCAGATGCCCTTTCCTCAGTGATCACGATCATTGGCTCTAAAGTTGCCGGACGCAGGCCCGACCGAGAACATCCTCTGGGGCACGGCAGGGCAGAGTATCTGAGTGCACTGATCGTTGCTTCCATCGTCCTGTACGCTGGTTTTACTTCCCTGTTCGAGTCCGTCAAAAAAATCATCCATCCGGAGATACCGGATTATTCAATAACCTCCCTTGTGATTATCGCGGCAGCTGTTGTGGTGAAAATACTGCTGGGAAGATTTTTTATCAGTCAGGGTAAAAAGGCTCATTCAGGTGCTCTGGAGGCATCCGGGGCAGACGCCTCGTTTGATGCCATTCTATCCCTTTCCGTGCTTGCCTGCGCCATTCTGTTCAAACTCACCGGCTTTTCTCTTGAGGCATTTGTAGGTGCGGCAATTTCCCTTTTCATCATCAAGTCTGGTTTTGAAATGATGACTGACACGCTCGATGATATATTGGGAAAAAGAGCCGATGCGGAGACAGTCCGAAAGATTAAACAGATTCTGACAGAAGAGCCGGAAATCAGAGGCGTCTATGATGTGTTTGTCAACAATTACGGGCCCGGCCGTGACTACGCCTCCCTGCACGTCGAGCTTCCGGATACCATGGACGTAGAACAGGTAGATATCCTGACCAGAAAAGTCCAGAAAAGAGTATTTCTGGAGACCGGTGTAATACTCACCGGTATGGGTGTCTATTCTTATAATACCCGCAGTGAAGAGGCGGGCCGGATCAGAAACAAGGTGATGGAACTTGTACTCAGACATGAGTGGGCGCTTCAGCTGCATGGTTTTTATGTGGACATAGAGAAAAAAGAAATGCGCTTTGATGTTGTCATGAGCTTTGATATTGATCCCAAAGTGGGCATTGAACAGATCTGCGGGGAGGTTCAGAAGGAGTTTCCTGATTACAAGCTGAGGATCGTATCGGATATTGATATTGCATAAGAGGGGGGCGCCTCCTGGATCGCGCCCTTAGGAGGTCGCCTGAGAGGTTACCTCCTGCTTCGTTCAGTTTTTTTCGCAGAGTTGTACTAAGGCTCGCTTATAGTCAGAACGGATCG
>JAUNEM010000327.1 GCA_030525515.1 Eubacteriales bacterium | reverse complement strand
AGATGATGAACATCGAGCGCAGAAACGGCGAAGACAAGCCCGTTATCAGAAAGGCTCTCGTTGAGCTTGACGGCGCTCCTTTCAAATACTTTGCAGAGCACAGGGCTGAATGGGCAGAGAAGACCTGCTTCCTCTATCCCGGTGCTATCCAGTACTACGGCCCTGCAGAGGTCTGCGACGCAACCACCAAGACTCTGGCTCTCGAGCAGGCCAAATAATTCAATCAAGGGGCGGAGGATGATCAGGCATCCGGATTACAGCTTTGACCCGGGAGATTGATTGTCTTTTCATAAGCCCTTTTCAATGACAAGTAAAAATCGTCCCCCTCCGGCTAAGCCGGGGGGACGATTTTTTGCGTTTCTCACTGGTTCTTCGGAGTCGATCCGGGCGTAACTGCTGAAAGTATATTGCCGGAGATAAAAGGAGGACATCATGCTCTCTGCAAAAGATGCATTGAAAAGACTTGAAGAAGGAAACAAAAGGTACCTCTCAGAACACACCGGGAGCGGAGACATATCACCTGCTATCCGGCTGAAAACCAGTCAGGACGGACAGAAACCCTATGCAATTGTGATTTCCTGCTCGGACTCCCGCGTGATTCCGGAGAGCATCTTCTCAGCAGGGATCGGTGAGTTGTTTGTGATCCGTCTTGCCGGCAATGTGATCGATGATCATCAGCTGGGCAGCATTGAATACGCGGAGGAGCATCTGGGCTCAAATCTGGTGGTTGTCCTGGGGCACACCGGCTGCGGTGCTGTTGAAGCTGCCATCCACCACGATCCATCCGGTTTCATTAAATACATCACAGATGAGATCCGCCTTGCCATAGGAGACGAGACTGATCCTTACCGCGCCTGCTGCCTGAATGTGGAACACTGCGTCAGACAGATCAGTCATGCGCTGGATATCGATCATCTGCGCCACGGAAACGACCCTGCAGTCGTCGGCGCTATTTACCACATTGATGACGGTCATGTGGAGTTTTTGCATGACTGATCTTCCATAATGATATCCCGGCTGATTTCTGACGGATGAACGGCGGGTGCGTCACGATTCATCAGGACAAAATGATCAAAGTTTTGCAGAATGTAAGTGAGGTCTGTGTTGTTGTCATCGGACCTGTAAAGGACCTGATTCCGGAACTGTACGAGAAATGGAACCTGGCAGCTTTAGAAGATGCCGGCAAAGCCGAATAGTCCGGCCCCAAAAGCGTATTTATGGGATCCGAATGCAGGCGGAGAGAAAGGAGAAAAAGCCTATGATGAAGCATTATATCATTGTGAAGTTCACAGACGGGACGGATGTAAAAGCGCTGGTGGAACCCGTGCGCAAAATCTTTGAGGAGACGCTGGCAATCCCCGGAATCCATTCCCTGGATATCCGGATCTCCAATTCTGATATCGAAAACCGCTTTGATCTGATGATCATAATTGATATGGAGAAAGAGGCGCTTCCTGCCTATGCGGCATCAGAGCCCCACCTGCGCTGGAAGAGCGAATACGGTGACAGGATTGCGAAGAAAGCTATCTTTGATTGTGACATTTGACCAGAATTTTTGCTTTATCCCTTCTAATAATTATGAAAATGTTGAAAACGGAAGGGTGTTATGGTAGAGTTAGATTACGTACTGAAGTCCGCACTTTAAAAAGGAGGATAGGTGTCATATGCAATACACAAAAGAAGTAGAAGACATGATTTGTGTCGCGAAAGGCCC
>JAUNEM010000143.1 GCA_030525515.1 Eubacteriales bacterium | reverse complement strand
GGGTCGTGCGCACCACATACCTGATCGACGAGCAGGGTGTGATCGTGAAAGCCTTCGACAAGGTCAAGGCGGCGGCCAATCCGGCGCAGATGCTGGGAGCACTGGAACAGGAATGAGAAGCATTTTTTTCAATGTCCTCAATATCTAAAATGTCTTCTGTGTCTTCAATGTCCTCAATGCCTTCAATGTCTTCAATGTTTATTCCTGCGGACTTTTTTCCGGGCTTTGCGCGGCTTCCTGTACATAAAGGCTCGTACGAAATGGATGGCCAGTCTGTAGTGGAGGGGACGCAGGGCCTTGTCCGCCTCCTTGAGCTTCTCGCGGATCGGGAGGCCCTGGGGACAGTGCTGCTCGCATTTTCCGCATTGGACACACTGGGTGGCAAAGGCCGGTTCCTTTGTGAGTCCGACGGTCTGGGCGAACTGGAAGCGTCCCAGGCTTTTGGATTCTGTGAACATGGCGTTGTAGCAGCGGAAGATTCCCGGAATGTCGACGCCTTTGGGACAGGGCATGCAGTAGCGGCAGCCTGTGCAGCCGACTTTTTCCCGTTCGCGGATGATTTCTTTGACTTTTTCGAGAACTTCGAAGTCCTCCTCGGTCAGATGGCCGGGCTCTGCCTCAGAGGCTGTTCTGCAGTTTTCTTCCACCATCTGCAGGGAATTCATGCCCGAGAGCACGACCGTTACCTCGGGCTGGTTGTAGAGCCAGCGGAAGGCCCATTCGGCGGGGGACCAGCCCCTGCCGCTCTCCTGCATGACTTTTTTGGCTCCCGCGGGAAGCATGTTCACGAGCTTGCCTCCCCGCAGGGGCTCCATGATCACCACGGGAATGCCTTTGGCGGCTGCCGCCCGCAGGCCGTCCACGCCTGCCTGTGAGACTTCGTCCAGGTAATTGTACTGGATCTGACAGAAATCCCAGTCGTAGTCGTTCAGTATTTTCTGGAAATTGTCAGTGTTTCCGTGATAGGAAAAACCGATGTTCCGGATGGCGCCTGCGGCTTTTTTTTCTTTGATCCAGTCAAGGATGCCGACATCCTTGAGCTTTTCCCACATGGGCAGATCTGTCAGATGATGCATCAGGTAATAATCAATGTAGGAGGTGCGCAGGCGGGACAGTTCCTCGTTAAAATACTTGTCCAGTCCGCTCCTGTCTTTGATCATGTACTGGGGCAGCTTGGTCGCGATATGGATCTTGTCACGGATCTGATTCCGCTCGAAAATCTCCCCGATGGCGGCTTCGCTTCCGGGATAAATAAAAGCGGTGTCGTAGTAATTGACGCCGGCGCGGAAGGCTGCCATAATCTGCTCTTCCGCTTTTTCCATGTCGATGCCGTTTCCTTTTCTGGCGAAACGCATACAGCCGAATCCCAGCATCGAAAGCTCATTTCCGTTTTTATCTTTTCTATAAAGCATTCTTTACCTCCATGGCAGCTTACAGCTTTATTCTTCATTGCCGCCCCGGAGCCTCCGCATGCGTTCCGAAGTGTGTCGCTCTATGTCTTTCCAGAGGCTGTGGAGCTGTTTTTTGTGGGAACAGAGTTTCTCCGTGCAGTTTTTGCATTGCAGGTACTGATTGGTCTTTTCAGAAAATCGTTCCGGGTGAAGATAGAAGGTGATCTCCCACCGGAAGAAGAGGATCAGGGACATTGCCAGAAGGCTGCGGGCGTATATCCCCCTGACAAAAAGCAGAGGGGTAAAGATCATGGCAAAATCCCAGTTGTAGATGCGGCATGTCGTGCAGCACTTGCTTTTGAAAAACCAGCTTTGGAAGGGGCAGAAAAACAGGATGCAGATCATGTCGCAAACGGAATAGGCGCAGCTGATGAGGAGCATGATGCCGTCATCAAAAATTCCGGAAAGGTAAAGGATCCAGAAAACCGCGTTGAAGCAGATCCAGATCAGTCCCACCAGCATGGTGGCGTTGTTGTCGTGGATTACAATGTCGGTACCGCCGGAGCGCATGTAGTTTCTGGCAAACTGCTTCTGGGAGCCGGGACTTTCCAGCCCGGACGGAAAAAAGCGCAGGATCATCTCCGCAGTGAAGACAATCCAGAGAATGCCCATCATGACAGGCTGACTTTCAAGAAGATCGGTGAGACTGCCCCCGGAATGGATCCTGCAGCGGATATATAGGACCAGGACCGCGATCAGGAGCAGGGAGCGGTAGATCAGACGGTAGTAATGGAATATGCTCACTGGTGTGAGAGGGACACGCTTTCTGCCGGTGCCGGCACTCTTTTTTTCCATATTTCCTCCAGACGGCCTGCTGCCCTGCTGTTTTTTCTTTCCATATTTCCCCGGATAAAATCTTTCTGAAGAGATTGCCGGAAAACAGGTCTGCGGCTGTTATTCTGGTTGTTTTCGGAACCCGGACCGTCCGGTCCGGGTTCCGAAAGGATCGCTTCCAAATATCATTTATTAATTTATTATACAGCATATGGACTCTTGAAAAATTATACTTTTTTTCTGATATGTATGTGTGATCTGCATTTGCCGGGGGCTGATCTGCGGGGGGCATATGCTCTGCTGGCGATTTGCCTCACTGTCCATTTCCAGCGCAACTCATGGTATAATATATTTTGTATATGCGATTCGCTGAAAGAAGGTGAAGAGCCTGAAAACGATGACAT
The DNA here is from genome assembly GCA_030525515.1 of Eubacteriales bacterium. Lineage (GTDB taxonomy): Bacteria > Bacillota > Clostridia > Lachnospirales > Lachnospiraceae > CAG-791. The sequence goes on along the minus strand of JAUNEM010000143.1, from coordinate 4,234 downwards.
GCATAGATGAAAAAGTCTGAAGAGATAAGGAGAAATGAAGGATGAAAAATTTAAAAAAAATCATTGCTCTGTGTATGGTTTTATGCCTTGTGCTCTCAACTTCCGCGTGCGGTCAGTCAGCTCCGGCAGCAGATGCCGGTGCTGAGGAGGCTGCTGAACCGGCCGGAGGAGCTGAGGGGGCTGAAGCTGCTGCCGGGCAGGAGGCCGGAGCAGCGGACAAGGAAACCGGGGATGAACCGGCTGCGGTGACCGCAGGAACGGAAGAAGCTGCAGAACTGCCTGCCGGAGAGGCGGAAACAGAAAAAGCTGCTGCTGAGCAGGCCGCTGAGACAGCGGGCACTGATATGGCGGCAGCGGCAGATACCGCGGCAGAAGCTGCAGATCCGGATATTGTCGATTATGCCAATGAAGACAATTGGGCCTATTTCGGAATCGGAGAGGACAAGGATGTCGACCTGTTCCTGATCTGCCCGACAGTGGATATGAGGGACGAGTACAATATGTCCATGGATGATGAGGAGACAAAGGCACGCTTCCCCGGAGCACTCAACATGGAGAGAGGCATCTATGAAGACAGCACAAGGATGTATGCTCCTTATTACAGGCAGGCAGCCATGAAGATCTTCGACCTGACTGAGGAAGAGCGGGAACCTTATCTGGCACTTGCCTACAGCGACATTTCTGCAGCGTTTGCCTGGTATCTGGAGAATGAAAACGAGGGAAGACCCATTATCCTGGCCGGTTTTTCACAGGGGGCGGATATGTGCTTACGTCTGCTGGAGGAATACTTCGGCGACGAGTCGCTGTACAATCAGCTTGTAGCGGTGTATGCAGTGGGATGGTCCTGCACCGAGGAGATGGTTCAGGAATATCCCCAGATCGTTCCCGCCCAATCTGCGGACGATATAGGCACTGTCATCTGCTTTGACTGTGAGGCGCCGGAAGTGACGGAGACTGTCATCACCCCTGCCGGAACCAGGTCTTATTCGATCAATCCGCTGAACTGGAAAACGGACGGCACTGTCGCCGACAAGTCTGAAAACATCGGTGCCTGCTTCACCAGCTACAGCGGTGAAATCAAGAGGGAAGAAATCAATCTCTGCGGCTGTTATATCGATGAGGAGCGCGGAGTCCTGAAGGTCACGGACGTTACCCCGCCGGATTTTCCTCCCGTGCTTCCAATCTTTCCGGAGGGCGCTTATCACATCTATGATTATCAGTTCTTCTATCGCAATCTGCAGGAGAACGTGGCAAATCGTGTAAAGATTTATCTGGAGAATCTGCTGGACAACGCGGCATGAGGACCCGGGAATGCAGTGCAGTAAAATGACCGTATGAGGAGGATATGATGGGATTCTTATCAAATGTTCACCGCTACCGTGAAGCAGGGGAAGAGGCAAACGCCAATAATGTCGAGCGTTTTGGAATGCCTGTGAAATCTCTTTTTACATCGACAAAACTCCTTTCGCTTCACCATCATATCGACATAACCGATGCAAATGAGAATATTGTCTACCAGTCGGAGTCCAGAATACTCTCTCTGCGGGACCGCACTGACGTCACTGACCGGCGTGGAGAGCTGGTCGCCCATGTGGAGAGAAAGATTCTGTCTCTCCATGAGCGGCATTATGTGACTATGGCGGACGGAAGGGAATTTGAACTTACCAACGAACTCCTGCATGTGATCAATGACATCACGAACATTGTGGGCCTGGGGTGGCAGCTCCGCGGAAATATTCTGGGACTCAATTTTGAGCTGTATGACAGTAATGGAGACATTATCGCCCTGATCAGCCAGAAAATGCTCTCTCTCCACGATAAATACTGCATAGATATCTACAAACCGGAGTATGAGAAAGAGGTGGTCGTGATTCTGATCACACTGCAGCATATGATGAGGGACAGAGCAAACTCATCATCCGCCGGCTCCTCTTCGTCTTCATCATCGGGGTGATTTCTCAGCGGCGTGTAAAATGGAAAATCAAAGAAGTTATAGGTATTGCGCGGCCAAGTGTGAGAAATCTTGTCGATACAGGATTTTTCACTCCGGATGTTTGGGCCGGAGCACCAACATCCCCTGATGTCAACGAGAAATCGCCAATTTCAAAGTCCATATACGAAAGACTTTGAAACGCGAATTTCTCGCTGACGATCCTTGCGCGCTGAAGTGCTCCGGCATGGTCGGAAAGTTATGAAATGACAGAAACAGAGTGGGATAAACTGCTGAAAATCAAAACAACAGGAAGGGATGACTCACATTCAGACCAATATCGCTTTCCCTACGAGCCGACGCCATACTGCGTGCTGGAAAGGCTCGCGTCCGCCGGCTATATTTCGAAAAGAAACACTTTGCTGGATTACGGCTGCGGAAAGGGACGGGTCAGTTTTTTCCTGTCGTGGCAGACACGGTGCAGGAGCATCGGAATAGAATATGACGAAAGAATCTTCGGCGGATTATCGGAGAATATGAAGAAGGCCGTCTCAGGCAGCCGCGTTCAGGTGCTCCACACAGGTGCAGAGGAATACCAGGTTCCCGCTGAGGCAGACCGCTGCTATTTTTTCAATCCTTTCTCGGTGGAAATCCTGAAAAAGGTGTTGGGAAAGATCCGCAGTTCCTGGTATGACTCTCCCAGAGAAATTCTTCTGTTCTTTTACTATCCGTCCGATGAATATCTGGCCTGGCTTATGACCGTGGATGAGCTGATGTTCGCGGATGAGATCGACTGCGGAGATCTGTTCGGGGGAAATGATCCCAGAGAGAGGATTCTGATTTTCGAGATGCCCTGAGGCAGGTTGTCCTGAGGCGGGATGTTCTGTGTAGAGATGCCCTGAGGCAGGTTGTCCTGAGGCGGAATGTCCTGACCTGAGATGTCCTGAAATGGGATTCTCTGAGGCGGGATTTGGAGAAACGGAGGACGAAATCATGGCAGGGAAAAAGAATGTGACCCTTGGGAAATTTATCTCAAAAATACTGCGCCATGAACCCGGACTTATAGGGATCAGGGTTGATGAGCACGGGTGGGCTGATGTTGAGGAACTGATTGCGGGCATTCAGGCGGCGGGACATCCTGAATTTGATATGGCAGCGCTTGAGGAAATCGTGGAAACGAATAATAAACAGCGATATTCTTTCAGCAGCGATAAAAGGCTGATCCGCGCCAACCAGGGACATTCCATTCCTGTTGATGTTGAACTGCCTGCGACATCGCCGCCGGACACCCTGTGGCATGGCACGGCAGACCGCTTCGTGCCGTCCATTATGGAGAAGGGGATTCTCCGGATGAGCCGCCTTTATGTCCACCTCTCTCCTGATGAGGAGACAGCGAGGATTGTCGGACGCCGCCATGGCAGACCGGTAATCCTTCGGGTTGATGCCGGACAGATGGAGGCCGACGGCTATGTGTTTTACCTCTCGGCAAACGGTGTCTGGCTCACCACAGAGGTTCCGGTGAAATACATCACGGTGGAAAACAATAGAGACTGAGACAGGGGATTGAATGATATGGCTTTTACAATTTATACCTATGGAGATCCGGAGGCTGATATCCTTCTGCTTCAGGCGGTCGATGACCACGACATGGCGGTGATTGAAAAAGAAGTATCTCATATCAGGGAACTCACCGCCAATCGGGATTTCTGCCTTAAGGCTGTGAAGGTGAACGACTGGAACAAAGACCTTTCCCCATGGCCGGCTCCTGCTGTATTTGGAGACGAGGACTTCGGGAGCGGCGCTCCGGAGACACTGGAATTTCTGCTGCGGGAAGTGATTCCTGAGTCTGACGGCACATCCGATCCGGGAAGAAAAATCTATATTGGAGGATATTCTCTGGCCGGGCTGTTTGCTCTTTGGGCGGGATATCAGACGGATCACTTCAGCGGAATCGCGGCGGCGTCTCCCTCCATCTGGTTTCCGGACTTTACAGAATATATGCGTAAAAACACTCTGCGGTCAGACGCGGTATATCTCAGCCTTGGAGACCGGGAAGAAAAAACACGGCATCCGTTGATGTCACAGGTGGGCAACGCAATCCGAAGCAGTTATGAACTCCTGAAAGAGTCGGGAACAGACTGCGTTCTGGAGTGGAACAAAGGAAACCATTTTAAAAACCCGGACCTGCGCACGGCAAAAGCCTTTGCCTGGCTCATGAACCGCGAAAAGAATTGATTTGAGAAGAACGGATAACGGAAGATGTTTCACGTGAAACATAGACAGAGGGGTCGCGCACTTAGGAGG
>JAUNEM010000326.1 GCA_030525515.1 Eubacteriales bacterium | reverse complement strand
GCCGCTCACACAGCATCGATCGTGGAAATGCCCATGGTCATCTCCTCCAGAACATCCAGCAGCATGCGGACCGTGTCCAGGGAAGTCAGCATAGGTACGTTGTTCTGCGCCGCACAGCTGCGTATGCGGATTCCGTCTCCGTAGTGCACACCGGACAGTATGGCGCGCGTGTTGATCACGTAGCTCACAAAGCCCGTGCGGATGGTATCCAGAATTTCCTCTCCTCCCTCGCTGGGTTTGCGGCGGATTCTGGTCCGGATTCCGGCCTTTTCCAGATACTCTCCGGTCAGTGTCGTCGCCTCGATATTGAATCCCATGTCGTAAAAACGGCGGATCAGAGGGATAGTCTCCATTTTGTCCTCGTCAGCGACGCTCACCACCACCGTTCCGTAGCTGCGCAGACGGACTCCCGAAGCGATCAGAGCCTTATACATGGCTCTGTGGAGCTTTTTGTCATAGCCGATAGCTTCCCCGGTGGATTTCATCTCGGGGGAAAGGTAGGCATCCATGCCAGCAAGCTTGGAAAAAGAAAATGCCGGTGCCTTGACATAACAGCGTTCTTTTTCCACAGGGTAAATGGCAGGCAGAGCCTGCTGACCGGAACGATTTGCATGATTGGCGGATGCGGCGGATTCCTGCGGCCCCTGCCTGCCCGGGCCCGGAACACTTCCCTGCCCTGCGGATGCAGAGATATTCCGGGCGGAAGACGCGGCCGTAAAGTCTGTTGTTTTCCTTGTTCCAACTGCCTCCCGGGTGATCCCCTGCTCCCGCAGGGACACACCCAGACTCACCAGTGTCGCGATGTCCGCCAGGCTCCAGCCGGTGGCTTTGGAGAGGAAAGGTACTGTCCTGGAGGATCTGGGGTTTACTTCGATAATATAGACCCGGTCATCGCGGTCCACGATAAACTGAATGTTAAAAAGCCCCCGGATCCCGATTCCCAGTCCCAGCCTCTTGGTATAGTCAAGAACCAGCTCCCGGACAGAGGAGGAAAGACTGTAGGGGGGATAGACGCTGATGGAATCGCCGGAGTGCACGCCGGTCCTCTCGACCAGTTCCATGATGCCCGGCACAAAAACATCGACCCCGTCACAGACCGCGTCCACTTCCACTTCCTTGCCCCGGATATATTTGTCCACGAGGACAGGCTTGTCGGCATCAATCTCAACGGCAGTCTGAAGATATTCGTACAATTCCTCCTCCTTGCCGACGATCTGCATGGCTCTTCCGCCCAGGACAAAGCTGGGCCGAACCAGAACCGGGTAGCCGATCTCAGCGGCAGCCCGGATGCCCGCTTCGACAGATGTGACAGCATGGCCTTTGGGCTGAGGAATCTCCAGTTCCTCCAGAAGCTTTTCAAAGCAGTCCCGGTTTTCCGCCCGCTCGATGGCATCGCAGTCTGTTCCGATGATCTTGACGCCTCTTTTGTGAAGGGGCTCAGCCAGGTTGATGGCTGTCTGCCCGCCCAGGGTCGCAATGACACCCTCAGGTTTTTCCATCGCGATTACGTTCATTACGTCCTCGACGGTCAGAGGCTCGAAATAAAGTTTGTCGGAGCAGGTGTAATCCGTGGACACCGTCTCCGGATTGTTGTTGATAATGATGGCTTCATAACCCGCCCTTCGAATGGTCTGGACGGCGTGGACTGTTGAATAATCAAATTCCACCCCCTGGCCGATCCGGATCGGTCCCGATCCCAGAACGATGATCTTCCTGATGCCGCTGCC
>JAUNEM010000325.1 GCA_030525515.1 Eubacteriales bacterium | reverse complement strand
TCAACATGTACTACAACCAGTCCCACGGCACTGTCATCATCCTTGACAACCGCACCACCGGCATGACCGGCCACCAGGACCATCCCGGAACCGGCAAGACCCTGTCCGGTGAGACTGTTCCCGCGGTCCACTTCCCGACCCTGATCAAGGGCATCGGCATTCAGAATGTCAAGGTTGTCAATCCCTTCGACACAGAGGAACTCACAAAGGTCCTCAAGGAAGAGACGCAGAAGGATGAGCTGTCCGTCATTATCGCCCAGGCACCCTGCGCCCTGCTCAAGAGCGAAGTACATCCCTACAAGGTGCAGCCTGTCCCGGACAAATGCGTCCACTGCGGCGCCTGCCTGCAGCCCGGCTGCCCCGCCCTCACCAGGAATGAGGACGGCAGCATCCGGATCGATGCCACCATGTGCAACGGCTGCGGCCTCTGCATGAAGATGTGCAAGTTCGGCGCGCTCGAGCAGGTCAAGGCCTGAACCTGAGCTTTAGCCGGTCTGTGATTGTCCTGCACACCCTCCGGGGCAGGACGGGAATTGAGCACACAGCACACTGCCCGCAAAAGCGGTGGTTTTGTCCCGCTCCTCGCGGGGCAGGACAGAAAAAACGCAGTCACAGACCTATCGTCTGAACGCGATTCCTGAAAAATACACTCAGTGGGAATGGAGAGTATTATGACAAAAAATATTATGATTGTCGGTGTCGGCGGGCAGGGAACCCTGCTCACCAGCCGCATTCTGGGCGGCGTCATGGAGAACGCCGGATATGAAGTAAAGGTATCGGAAGTCCACGGCATGGCACAGAGAGGCGGCAGCGTCGTCACTTTCGTGCGCTACGGCAAAGATGTCGCGGAACCCATCGTGGAAGAGGGACAGGCGGATGTCCTGATCGCATTTGAGCGCCTGGAAGCCCTGCGCTACGCGAACTTCCTCAAGAAGGACGGTGTCCTGATCGTCAACGACTGGCGCATCGATCCCATCAGTGTCGTCATGGGAACAGCAAAATATCCCGAGAATATCATCGAGAATCTCGAGAAGACCCACACAGTCTTCCGCATCAACGCCATGGACGAGGCCCTGAAGCTGGGCAATTCCCGTGTCTTCAACAACATCGTGCTGGGCATGGCTGCCAGGCACATGGAGTTTGCCCGCGAAGACTGGATCAAGGTCATCGAGGCAAAGGTTCCTCCCAAGACCGTGGAGATCAATACAAAGGCCTTCCTCGTGGGGTATGAAAAATAAGTCCCTGAGATGGTCATTAGAATCTATAAAGCCTAAAAAATCAGCAGGCGCCGCTTTCCGCGGCGCCTGTTTTAGCCTTTACTCTCAAGGGAACTGGTCTGAACTTAAGAAGCATTTTTTATCGCAATGTCAATTTATAAAATATGGGAAAGAAATCCGGACAATATAATGGGTGGCGTGGAATAATTGCGTCATATAATCATATAACTTTTCACCGTCCAATAAGGAAAAGATAATGTTTATTGTCCAATAAGGGAAAGATAATGTCTATTTTAAGAAATGATCAATCTGCCGGACTCTGAAAAAGCAATATAGATGAAATGCTTCTGGCAGCAGCACTTCCGCTGATTTTCACGGAACTGACAAGTATTGTCGCTGTATTTATAGACGGAATCACTGCCAGCCGGTTCTGGGGACGGAAGTTTATTTCGGAATTGCTCTTTTGAAAGACTAGCCAGCGCATTCTTGTGACTTCAGTCATGAGTTAGCTGGTTT
>JAUNEM010000021.1 GCA_030525515.1 Eubacteriales bacterium | reverse complement strand
TGTTTTTCCGCCTTTATCTGCTGCGGGGAGGCCGGTTGCCGGTGCGTTTTCCGGAGGAGCCGGAGTAGCTTGAAGAACTGCGGTTCCTTTTCCTCGTATACTGCTGAGATTGTGAAGAAGAGCCTGCGGCCTTCTGTCTTTGCCTCTGTCTTCTGGTGCGTCTCTTTCTCTCTTCCGACAGTTCGCGCATAAAGAAGATCACGCACAGGATGAAGGAGAATGCCATCACGAGCGGCAGTATAAGCAGGACATTCAGATAGACTGAGCCGTGAGCTCCTGTGTGGACCAGGGGAAAGAAGAGGGACCTTATTCCCTGCAATTTCTCCGCGACAGTGTTTTCTTTGTCGGATTCAGCTTTTTTGGCCTCCCGGAAGATCACATTGGCGGATCCAATCTCGTAGTCGTTGTATTTGTAGTGGACCACTCCGAGGACCCTTGTGCCGTCCTCCAGAATGTGTGAGGGGTCTTCTCCGGGGGAAGATGAGGATGATGCCGGCGCTTCCGCGGAATCTGCTGCGGCGCCTGTTGCTGCCTCTGAGGAAGCTTCGGAATTTCCGGTATTTTCGGATTCTCTGCCGTCTGCGGTTTCCTTGTCTTTATTCGTTTCCTTTTCCCCGGAAGCAGCCTTGGGCTGTTCATAAGTGAAGGTGTCGATTTCGGCAGTCAGGTCTGAGAAAGAAACCTTTTCGGGAATCGACAGGCAGGCATCATCGGGGATCCGGCAGGAGGTCTGGGTAATACCGAAAATATCACTTCCGGAGGAGAGAAAATCCGGTGACTTCATGAGGAAGCGGTCTTCGTTTTCGGCAATATTGATTTTTTTGAAATGATCAAAACCGTATTCCAGAAGATCGATCGTGTCATAATACTCGTAGGGAGGTTCTTCCCTCATGATCACGCAGATGAGACGGACTCCGTCCCGCTCGGCAAAGGTGACCAGGGTCTCGCGGGCCTGGTCGGTGTATCCGGTTTTTCCCCCGATCACGTCTTCACAGTGGATTTCCCCGGTGAGAAAATCGTTGGTGTTGAGGACCCAGAAATCATCCGGCTGAGTGTCGGTCTTCTCAAAATGGTAGTTCATCTGGGACATGTAATTGACCAGGTCGGGATATTTAAAGACTTCCTTTGCAATCAACGCCATGTCATGGGCACATGTGTAGTGGTCGGATTTGTGGAGTCCGTTTGAGGTGACGAAATGGGTGTTTTTGCAGCCCAGCTCCACGGCCCGTTCATTCATGAGGTCAGCGAAGGCCTCCGCGCTGCCGGAGATCCGTTCAGCCAGGGCGGCGGCAACTTCGTTGGCGGAGGCGACCATGAGTCCGTACAGGGCTTCATCCACGGTGATGGTTTCTCCGACGTCCATTCCTATGTTGGAACTTCCCATCTCGATTCCGAAAATGGCTTTTTCCGAAAAGGTGATCTTGTCGGAAGGCTTGAGGTTTTCGTAGGCGAGCAGGGCGGTCATGATCTTTGTGATGCTGGCGGGATACAAATGTTTGTCTATATTTTTTCCGTACAGGATCGTCCCGCTGTCGGCGTCCATGATGATCGCCCCTGCGGCACCGATGACGGGACCCTTGGGCCAGCCTTTCACCTGGTTGGTCTGTATGGGCTGTTTTTTGTTATATGCCAGCTCGGCGATATAATCCTCCAGGCCGTCAGAGTCATAGATGGACTCGCTGTATATCTCTTCTTTCTTCTTTTTATCCTTATTCTTGTCCTTATTATTGTCCTTTGCCTCAACGGAAAGAGGAGCGAAGGCAAGGGACAGGGAAAGAGCAGCCGCGGCCAGGATAGCGCAGGAACGCCAGAGCAGAGGATGGGCCCCGGCTGCAATATATTTTTGATTTTTCGTGTATTTCATATAGTATTAACCAGCTTTCCAACTCCCCCGGAGAGCGCGGATGACTGAAAAAAAAATGAGGGGGATGGGGAGTTAAAACGGAAGGATATCGGGAACTCAGTCAGTCCCGGAGGACTGTCTGCGGCGCAGGATATACTTGCAGATTTTATTTCCTTTTTTTGAAAACTTTTCCTCATATTCTGTCATGATATTTCCGGCATTCATTGACGGGTCGCGGTGAAGATCATAGGTGATCTGCGCAATCTCGAAGGCGCTTCCGGCAGTTTCTTCCACCGCGAAGTCAAACAGGTCTCTGTTGTCCGTCTTGAACTCGATGATGCCGCCCTGAGCCAGGATGCGGTCATAGCGCCTGAGATATTCGGAAGAGGGAAGGCGGCGTCTGGCGTGCCTCTCCTTGGGCCAGGGATCGGAAAAGTTGAGATAGATCCTGCCGATTTCTCCCTCGGCAAAATAAGTGTTGATCAGTTCGGCGTCCCCGCGGATAAAGAACAGGTTCTGCAGCTGCAGCTCCTCCTGTTTTTCCAGGCATCTCAGAAGGACACTGGAATATTTTTCAATGCCGATGTAGTTGATCTCGGGATGCTCCTGTGCCAGCTGCATGATGAAGCGGCCTTTTCCGGTTCCGATTTCCAGGTGAAGCGGCCTGTCATTTCCGAAAATTTCTTTCCAGTTTCCGCAGTGGTCTTCCGGTTTCTGTATAACCCAGGGGCTGGCGGCAATGGCGTCGCGCGCGCCCGGAATGTTTCTCAATCGCATATTTTTATCTGTCCTTTTCTTATTTTTTTCTCAAACCAGGTCCCTGAAAATGAATCCTGATTCAGGGAACATTGAATTTCATTGTACCACATTTTACAGGCTATGTTATAATCGTTTAGTATCTGGATGTGAAATTAATATAAACTGGAAAGGTGAGTCTTTTAATCCGGATGTGTCCATGGATCGGAAAATCTATTGACAGGAGGTTATGACCACAGAAATGAGAGTGGATAATAAGAAAAATAACAGGTTTCTTCCTGTATTTCTGTTGCTGATCTGTGTGCTTGCTGTATGCTCCTGTGGGCGCAGCGACAGCAAAGACAGAAGTATAAAAATACGGATATCGGAAGAGGAAACAAAAGATAAGACTAAAATTCAGATTCCTGAGTTCTATTCCAAAAATCAGGAGGTCAGCCGGAATCTCAAAGAACTGGACAAAAAGAAAAAAAATCTTGAGAAAATCGTCGAAAAAGAAAAAGCAAAAGGTTCCAATATGGAAATGCTTTCTTTTGTCAGTGATGTGAAGGGTTATCCTCAGGTGACGGTGGTGTGGTATATCCTGGAGCAAACCACCAGGACCTACAATATCATGACCCTGGCTGCGGATGAAAAAAATTCCCTGCCCATCACCAGTAAAGAGGCGCTGCAAATGACCAACATGACCGGTGTGGACCTGAGTCTCAAGGTCGGAAAGCTGGCCAAAGAGTCGGGAATCAGAGGAGAGCTTCTCTCTACGGAAATGCAGGGGTTCAGAATCGATGAGGACGGGGCTGTAAAGGAAATTTATATGAAGCTGATCCTGGAAATCAAAAAAGGAGAGGAAACAACGGAGGAGCAGCATTTCTTCTCCTATGTCCTTGATGAAGGAAAACTGGTAAAGCTGTCCGAGAGAGGTTTTGAAGTGCCCTGAAGGAAGCTGTTATGGTCTCTCTTCGTTATGTGAAGGTCTGTATTAGTTATTGAAAAACTGATAATACAATTGAAAAAAGTGATTGGAAAAACCCTTTTGTGAATTCCGACGGCGCTTCCGATTATTCGGGCGGGCGGGGAATACACAAAAGGGTTTTATATTTTTTGATTTTGTATCAACAAGATTGTTCAGTCTTTCTCTTTCTGGGGCATCTCGTTTTCTGCCGCCACCAGGAAGGCCGCTCCGTACTGTTCGCGGAGCTTGGGCTTCTCAATCTTACCGGTGGGATTTCTCGGGACTTCAGCGAAAATGATCTTGCGGGGTCTCTTGTAGCGGGGAAGCTTTCTGCAGTAGTTGTTGACCTCTTCCTCGGTGCATGTGAAGCCCTCTTTGATCTGGATGATCGCCGCGGCGATCTCTCCGAGACGTTTGTCGGGAAGTCCGATGACAGCCACGTCGTTGACGGGGTTGAAGGCGTGCAGGAAGTCCTCGATCTGGACAGGATAGATATTTTCACCGCCTGTGATGATGACGTCTTTTTTGCGGTCGACGAGGTAGTAGAAACCGTCCTCGTCCTGCATTGCCATGTCGCCGGTGTAGAGCCAGCGGTCGTCGTCGAGCACTTCTTTGGTGGCTTCGGGGTTGTTGTAGTAGCAGATCATGACGCCCGGGCCTTTGACCGCGAGCTCTCCGACCTCACCCTGTTTGACAGTATTGCGGTTTTCATCGACTATGCGGCACTCCCATTTGTAGCCGGGAATTCCGATCGCGCCGACCTTGTGGATATTCTCAACACCGAGGTGGACGCAGCCGGGTCCAAGAGACTCGGACAGGCCGTAGTTGGTGTCGTACTGGTGATTGGGGAAGTATTCCATCCAGTGTTTGATCATTGAAGGCGGGACGGGCTGGGCACCGATGTGCATCAGCCTCCACTGGTACAGCTCGTAGTCATCCAGGGAAACGTCGCCGCTGTCAATGGCGTCCAGGATATCCTGTGCCCAGGGGACGAGGAGCCAGACCACTGTGCAGTGCTCTTTGGACACGGCATCCAGGATGATCTCGGGAGAAGTGCCGCGAAGGAGGACTGCTTTTCCGCCGGAGACCAGCGAACCGAACCAGTGCATTTTTGCTCCCGTGTGGTAGAGGGGAGGAATGCAGAGGAAGGTGTCATCCTTCTGCTGGCCGTGGTGTTTCTGCTCCATGAGAGCAGCGTGGGTGATTCCGCTGTGTTTGTGCAGGATCGCCTTGGGGAAACCTGTGGTACCGGAGGAAAAATAGATCGCGCCGTAGTCTTCTTCGTCCACATCGACGTCAGGTGCCTTACTGGAATAATTGATCGTCTGGGACACAAAATCCTCAGCGAATGAAGGACAGCTGGGACCGATAAACAGAAGGAGCCTGTGGCTGATGATGTTGTCCGCGATCTCTTCGACACGGCCGATGAATTCGGGTCCGAAAATAAGGACATCCGCCTCGGAGAGATTGACACAATATTCGATTTCATCCGCGGAGTAGCGGAAATTCAGCGGGACAGCGATGGCGCCGGCCTTGAGAACACCGAAATAAATAGGAAGCCAGTCGAGGCAGTTCATCAGCAGGATCGCGACTTTGTCTCCCTTGACGATACCGCGGGCAATCAGAAAATTGGCGACGCGGTTTGCTTTTTCATCAAAAATACTCCAGGTGATCTCCGAGCGGAAGGGGACCTCGTTCCTGGGCTGAATCAGTTCGTATTCTTTCCATGTGGTGAGCCTGGGAACGCTGACTTCAGGATTCAGTTCCACAAGCGCGACATCATTGGGGTATTCCCGTGCATTTTTTTCCAGAAAATCTGTGATGATCATTACGACCTCCATTTGAAAGTGGCTGCAGCCGGCGGCTTTTCGTGTATATTTGATATTTGATCCGGAAAGGATTCCGGAATTAAACTCCGGCAGTTGATGTATTGTTATCACTTTAACAAGTTAAAGTGTAACGCATTTACTTGCTAAAGTGAAACATCTAATACTATAGGCTTAAAAGAAATAAAAGTCAAGGAAATCAGAATTACTTTTCAGATCAAGTTACTGTTCACGCCCTCTATAGGCCGCGAACAGTAACAAATCAGAGATAAATCAGAACCTGTTGAGCTGCAGATCGTCCGTATTTTCCGCCGGGCGGATATTCCTGATCTGTGCTTCGTAACTGTAGCTGTCGCTGACGCGGATCATGACAGTGTCCCCCACGCGGTGTCTGAGCAGGGCTTTTCCCAGAGGAGATTCGACACTGATCAGGCCGTTGAGGGAGTCCTGGCGCACGGTGCTCACGATGGTGTAGACCTCTTCCTCGTCATCTTCCGGAATATAGATGGTAATGGTCTTGCCTATGCCGGCCTCATCCTCTGAGGACTTGTCCTCAATGACGCGGGCTGTTTTGATCATTTTTTCAAGATAGCGGATGCGGCTTTCGTTGCGGTTTTTTTCGCGCTTTGCCGCGTAATACTCAAAGTTCTCGCTGAGATCTCCGTGGGCGCGGGCCTCTTTTACATCCTCGAGCAGACGGGGGCGGACAACAAGCTTCCGGTGCTCAATTTCCTGCTCCATCTCGGCGATATCCTGTTCTGTCAGCTGATTAAACATTTCTGTGGTCCCTTCTTTTTTATTTTCTGTAATTCCCTGTTTATTTTTTATCGCGCAATATCTGTGGATTCAGACGTGGGATAGGCGCGCAAAAAGGGAAACTCGCTTCATCGCGGGCATATAACAAGCATGATAGCACAGTTTCTGTTCGGCTTGCAAAGAATAATGCGGAAAGATATAATTGAATTCATTGTAAACGTCAGGTCATAATCACAGATTTATACCGGTTTCCGGATCAGAACCGCGGCGGGAAAAGACCGCGGGGCGGAGGTCTTATGACTTCCGGGTGACGGATCATTGATATAGTTTTCAGCTATGAATCTCAGATATGGAAAAGCGGACGAAAATGTCCTGAAAAGATCTGTGGCGGATGTGATTCTGCATGAAGGTCAGAAGTCAGGGACAGGGCAGAGTTCTCATATTAAAAACGGCAAAAGCTCTGACGGGAGAGGATTTGTCCCTTCCTCAGACTCTTTGTCAGATGACGCGGCGGAAAAAACGAAAACGGGGATAAGTGTCCTGACGCTTTCTGAAAAGAATGCCGGAGGACTCGCAGTGGTCAGGGCTGTAAACAGCCTGGCCGCGGAAAAAATCAGGGCCCGTGTCTTCTGTCCCGTGATTCTTCTACCTCCCGGTACACAGGAGGAAAAACTCAGAGAAATCATGAGTCAGATTTGTTCCGCGGCGTTTTCCCTGGATGTGGAAGTGAGACCCGGGCATATTGAGGTGACGGATGCGGTAACCCGTCCGGTCATCACAGGAAGCGCCTCCGGAACCTTTTTTTCAAATCCTGAACAAAAACCTCCGGGAAATAAATCTCCGGAGCAAGTATCTCCCGTACAAAAATCTTCGGGGCAAGCTTCTCCGGAACAGTTTTCCGGGAAGGTCCCGCAGGGAAAAAAGGAGAAAACGGGACCGGAGATCGTGGCTGCAGGCTGGATCGGTATGGAAGGCACTCTCATTCTCACCGCCGACTGCAGGGAAAGGATGAGGAAAAGATTTCCTGCTTCTCTTCTCGCCCGCACGGACCTTCCGCCGGAGGAACTGAGTGTTCTGAAAGCCGCGGAAATCGCGGCAGCAGAGGGCGCCGGGCATATGGTCAATCTCTCGGACGGCGGTTTTATGGCAGGTCTGTGGGAGCTGTCAAAAAAGGCGGAAAGAGGTCTGGATATTGATCTGAAGAAGGTTCCGATTCTTCAGGAGACAATAGAAATTACCGAATTTGCCGGGGTAAATCCCTATCTGATGAAATCCGAGGGCTGTCTTCTCATAACGGCCCGGGACGGAGACAGGATGGCGGAGCGTCTTATGGAAGAAGGCATATTCGCGTCGAAAATCGGATTTCTGAATGACACAAAAGACAAGATCATCAGAAACGGAGATGAGATCCGGCATCTGGACCGGCCTCAGACGGATTCGCTGGCCATGTATTTTTTTACTTCATAGAGTGAGAATTACGAGAAAGTTTTGAAGAACATTCCCGTTTAAGATATTTTTAAAACAGTTATTATGGATTCCTGACAGAAGGTATTTTTCAAAAACAGAGATTTTGATTCCAGATAAAAGAATATAAGAATATTTAGAAAGGACATGGAAAATGGATACTTTAAAACAGAAAATCCTGGGAATTATTGAAAAAAACAGCCGCATCAATATGAGAGAGCTCGCAGTCCTGCTTGGAACCGGCGAGGAGCAGGTTCTCAATGCCATGCAGGAGATGGAAGAAGAAGGTATCATCTGCGGTTATCACACCATGATCGACTGGGAGAAGACCGGAATAGAGAGAGTCACGGCTCTGATCGAGGTCCGGGTGACACCTCAGCGGGGCAAGGGCTTTGATGATATCGCGGAGAGAATCTACAAGTATCCTGAGGTGGACTGTACTTATCTGATTTCCGGCGGCTATGATCTGATGGTCATCCTCGAGGGAAAGACTCTGAAGGAAGTTTCTGCCTTCGTCACAAACAAGCTTTCCACCCTCGATACGGTTATCAGCACAGCAACTCATTTCATTCTGAAAAAATATAAGGATCACGGCACAATCATGACCCGCAAGTACGAGGACCAGCGCGAAATCATCTCGTTCTGATTTCTGCATGTGTCATTGTGTGAGAGCGGGAGAAATAAACCCGCTGTATGAGGTGCCAAAAGCCATCTGCTTCACGGGTTGTCATGAGTTGTCTGCTGTACGGGCTTTCATGAGCCGTCATGTGCTGTCTGATGTACGGGCGGTCTGCCGCGATGAAAGAGGAAGCTGATTCTGAAGAGGTTTATATTATGGAAAACGGAAAACTCCTTTCGGAAAAGACGGTGGGGCTCAAGCCCTCCGGCATCCGTAAATTTTTTGATCTGGTCAGCGAGATGAAAGACGCCATTTCCCTGGGCGTCGGCGAGCCGGATTTCGATACTCCCTGGCATATCAGGGATGAGGGTATTTACTCTCTGGAAAAGGGAAGAACCTTCTATACGTCCAATTCGGGACTGAAGGAGCTGCGCCAGGAAATCTGCGCCTATATGAAGAGGACGCAGAACCTGGATTATGTCTGGGATAAAGAAGTGCTGATCACGGTAGGCGGTTCCGAGGCCATTGATCTGATGTTCCGCGCGATGATCAACGAGGGAGATGAGGTCCTCATTCCCCAGCCCTCCTACGTCTCTTATGAGCCCTGTGCGGTCCTTGCCAACGCGACACCGGTCATCATTAATCTGAAAAACGAAAATAATTTCAGGCTCACACCCGCGGAGCTGGAGGCGGCCATCACTCCAAAATCCAAGATCCTGGTCCTTCCTTTCCCCAATAACCCGACCGGCGGAATCATGGAAAAAGAGGATCTGGAAGCCATAGCGGACATCATTCTCAAAAATGATCTCTACATTCTCTCCGATGAGATCTACGGTGAGCTGACTTATACCGGAAAACCCCATGTCTCCATCGCCTCTCTTCCCGGAATGAAGGAGAGGACAGTTGTGGTCAACGGTTTTTCCAAGGCCTATGCCATGACGGGCTGGCGTCTGGGATTTGCCTGCGGACCGCAGGAGATCATCGCCCAGATGACCAAGATCCACCAGTACGCCATCATGTGCGCTCCCACGACCAGCCAGTACGCGGCTGTTGAGGCCCTGCGCAACGGTGATGAGGATGTCAGGATGATGAGGGAGTCCTACAACGAGCGGCGCCGTTTCGTGCTTCATATGCTCTCCGAGATGGGAATCCCCTGTTTTGAGCCTCTGGGTGCCTTCTACCTCTTCCCCTGCATCAAGGAGTTCGGCCTCTCCAGTGAGGAGTTTGCCAACCGCCTCCTTGAGGAGGAAAAGGTCGCCATCGTTCCCGGCACCGCCTTTGGCGAGAGCGGCGAGGGATTCCTGCGAATATCCTACGCCTACTCCATCGACAATCTCAGAAAAGCCCTGAACAGACTGGCTAAATTCGTGGGCAGGCTGCGCGCCCGGAATCAGTGATGGATCCGGATTATTCTTCATCGCGTAAGACTCGCGAGCGAGTCTTGAATGGAATCGAAAGAGATTCTCAGAGTTTTAGGGAGCTTTGCGGAGTTTTACGGGAATCGGCAGAGTTTAATAGAGATTAACAGAGCTTATAGACAATCAAGATTTCAAAAAGTCCTGGGGATATTCACATGGCGGAATGTCTTCAGGATTTTTACAAGGCAATAAGGAAGACGCAAAAATGCACATCGTACTGCACGAGCCGGAGATACCGGGAAATACCGGAAACATAGGGAGGAGCTGTGCCGCGACGAACACGTCGCTCCATCTGATCGAGCCCCTGGGATTTGACATCACAGAAAAAGAATTGAGGAGGGCCGGACTGGACTACTGGTCTCAACTGGATGTCCACCGTTACCGGGATTATGAGGATTTTCTGTTGGAACAATTCGGCAGCCGTTCCTATCGGTCCGGCAGGTCTGACTGCGGGAGCAGCATGGCAAATACCGGTGACTGCGGGAGCAGCATGACAAATACAGGATACAGCGTGAGCAGTTTGACTTATACTGATGACAGCCGGAGCAGCATGACGAATACCGGTGACGGCAAAAGCGGCATGACGGAAGACAGCGAAAGGCGCCCGCCCCGCATCTGGTTTGCCACAACGAAGGCAAGAAAGCTGTACTCCGAGGCGGATTTCGGGCCTGATGACTATATCATGTTCGGCAAAGAGAGCGCGGGAATTCCCGAGGAAATCCTTGTGGATAATGAAGAGACCTGCATCCGCATCCCCATGGGTTACGGAATCCGTTCCCTGAACCTGTCCAATGCCGTGGCTGTGGTCCTCTATGATGCCCTGCGCCGGAACGGCTTCCCGGGGCTGGAGCGCGAGGGTGAACTGCACAGACTGCATTGGAAAGAGTGAAAAGTCTTGTCGATACAAGATTTTTCACTCCGGATGTTTTTGCCGCGAGGCGGCGCAAAAGCGCTTCGGGATGTATGAAAGAATAACCCGTAATAACCCGCAATAATCCGCTGCCGGGGGAAGATTTGTCATTGCCCAACGCAGTTTTCATGATTGAACTCTGATCGAACTCTGGTCAGGACGTGACCGGATACAATATGTTTGTGAACAGGGGGTCATAGTCACATGTATGAAATGTTGAGACTGCAGTTTATTATTTTTTCCCTGATCGGAATCGGCTGTTATGCCCGCAAAACCGGAATTGTCGGTCCGCAGGGACAGAAAAATATCACGGATCTTGTCATCAGGATCGTTCTTCCCTGCAATATTGTCACTTCTTTCGTCATGGACATTGACAAGAGTGTTCTTTATGACTGTGTCTGTGTCTTTGTAATTTCCGCATTGATTCAGCTCCTCTGTTTTCTCTATGGAAAATACACTTACAGAAAAATCGATCAGAACAGGAAGACGTGTCTGAGATACGGGCTGATGATTTCAAACGCGGGATTTCTGGGAAATCCTGTTGCACAGGGAATCTACGGGGATATGGGACTCATGCTGGCCAGTGTATATCTGACACCTGTGCGCACTATGATGTGGTCGGAGGGAATCGCGCTTTTCAGCGGCATAAGAGATAGAAAACATACTATGAAGAAGGTGTTCACTCATCCCTGTGTCATAGCTTGTATTTTGGGAATCACCATTATGGTGGTCAAAATATTCACCGGAGTCATGATCGTTCCTCCTCTGATTCAGTCTCTTCTTCAGACGGTGGGAAGATGCAACACCGCCCTGTCCATGATGGTGATCGGAATGATCGTATCCCATGTCAAACCGGAGGATTTCCTGGAACCGATCGTTTTCCGCTATTCGGTTGAGAGACTGATACTGATTCCCGCGGTCGTTGCGGCATTATTGATTCCTTTACAGAGGATGGGATTTATCTCGGAAACCATTTCGGGACTCTGTGTGATCCTTGCGGCCATGCCGGCCGCGACTACGACCAGCATGCTTTCCTCCAAATATAACTGCGCTCCGGAATTCTCCGCGAAAATGGTCATTGTGTCCACGATTCTGTCGATTCCGACCATTTTCATATGGAGTCTTATTTTAGCAGTGTAAGCAGGAGTTCACCTGAGGATTTTGAGTCGCAGAGCCCGCGTTATCAGAGTAACAGGGCTCATGAATTCCAAAATACAGGTCAGGATTATCAGAGTAACAGGGCTCATGGATCCCAAAATACAGGCCCGGGTTATCAGGGTAACAGAGCATATGAATTCTAAAAAACAGAGCCCGCGGATTCCGCGGGCTCTGACATTGTAAAGCTTGAAAAAATCAAGACTCGTTCACGAGTCTTGCGCGCCGGATATAAGACAGACAACAGGGCAGGGCGCTCTGTCCGGATCAGGTATCAGATTCGCCGTCTTCGTTGAGGACATCGTTCCGGTCTGACCGCCGCAGTGTAAAAGTGAATGTGCTTCCGACGCCTTCGGTACTCACGAGGGTGATGTTTTCTTCGTGGGCACGGATGATCTCACGGACGATGGACAGGCCCAGGCCTGTCCCTTTTTTGTCTTTGCCGCGGGAGAGATCGGTCTTGTAGAAACGGTCCCAGATCAGCGACTGTTCCGACTTGGGAATTCCGATGCCATTGTCCCGGACAGACACAAAGATTGTCTCTCCTTTTTCCGTCGTCTCGATCATGATGTCGGAGTCCGGGCGGCTGAATTTCAGAGCGTTGTCGATCAGGTTGTAGAGGACCTGCTGGATTTTTTCCAGATCCGCGTTGACAAACAGGATTCTGCCCACCAGAACCAGGTTTATGTGAATGTTGCGGGTGCGGCAGACCTGCTCGAAGGAGGCAGCGACGGATCGGATCACGGCATTGATATCGAAATCTGTCCTGTTCAGCAGAATTCCGCCGGTGGTGAGATTGTTGAGGGTGAGAAGGCCGTTGGTCAGCTTGGTCAGGCGCTCGGTTTCCGCCAGGACGACGCCCAGATAATGTTCGTAGCGCTCCGGTGGAATGGTTCCGTCCAGCATGGCCTCCAGAAATCCCCGGATCGAAGTCAGGGGAGATCGGAAATCGTGGGAGATATTGGCAATAAATTTTTTCTGATCGTCTTCCGACCGGGCAATCGTGTCGGCCATGTAGCCAAGGGAAGCCGACAGATATCCCAGCTCGTCTTCGCGCTCGACAGGGATGTGATAGTGCATGTTTCCAAGGGCATATTGTTCGGCCGCGGCGATAATGCGCTGCAGGGGCCGGTAGACATATTCTGTGAAAAACAAAAGGATGATGAGCGACAGGACAATCATGAGAACAAGTTCCATGTAGGCGATGTTCAAAATGCCGTCTGCCTCCCGGCGGACAGATCCCATGGGCAGGTGAATGACTACATAGCCGCGGATCTTGAAACTGCTGACGATGGGGACTGTGACGCTGAGGACCTCCTCGTCAAAAGAATCGAAAAAGGTGCCGGTCGTATAATAATTTCCTGCAGTGAAAGTGGAGTCAAATCCCTCTACGATGGTCTCTTCGGAGGGATCGGGGGCTTTGCGGGAATTGACAACCATTCGTCCTGACGGATTGAGGATCCAGATTTCCGTGTCCATGTAGGCGGAGAGAGCCTCCATCTGACCCTGGACCATTTCCAGGGGTACTCTGGAGTTGTAGAGCTCGGTGGCGTAGGTGTCGGAGATGTGGGATGCCTCGCCGTACAGAAGGCGCGCCTTGTCTCTGATACAGTATTCCATCGTGATTTTGGAAATCACGGTGGCTACTGCGATGAAGCCGAACAGGCCGAAGAGCAAATAGGCGATGATGATTCTAAGGTAAAGTGTTTTTCTCATGACAAAACCCGAAAAAGAGCTGTCAGGGCAGATCCGCCTGACTCATTGATTTCAGAAAAAAGAGCCGCCGGGACAGGGCCGTCTGACACATTGCATTAAAGAAAAAAGGAGCCGCCGGGACAGGGCCGTCTGACTCAATGATTTCAGAAAAAAGAGTCAGATGGACCTGTCCCCGGTGACTCACATCTCTTCAAATTTATAGCCGATTCCCCAGATTGTGGAAATTTTCCAGTTGCGGCTGGTGCCGGTCTTTTCGCGGATCCGCTTGATGTGGACATCCACGGTGCGGGTGTCACCCACGTATTCATAGCCCCAGATCTGATCCAGCAGCTGTTCACGGGTGAATACCCTTCCCGGCGAGGAGGCGAGGAAGTAGAAGAGTTCAAGCTCCTTGGGAGGCATTTCAAGCCGCCTTCCCTGGAAGGTGACGGAATAATTTGTGAGGTTGATCGTAAGGTCGGGGTAAGAGACAGTCTTTTCCGCCGGTTCGGACGGAGCAGCGGCGGTCGGGCCTTTGCTGCGCCGCAGTACGGCTTTGACGCGGGCAACCAGCTCCTTGGAATCGAAGGGCTTTTCGATATAGTCGTCGGCACCCAGTTCGAGTCCCAGAACCTTGTCAAAAACCTCGCCTTTGGCGGAGAGCATGATCACGGGGGTATCGGAGGAGGACCGCACCTCGCGGCAAACCTGATAGCCGTCGATCCCGGGAAGCATGAGATCAAGAAGGATCAGGTCGGGCTGATAGGTCTTGAATGTGCGGAGGGCGGATTCCCCGTCCCCGACGATCTGCGTGTCAAAGCACTCTTTCGCCAGGTAAAGGCTGATCAGTTCGGCTATATTGCTGTCGTCATCGACAATTAGAATTTTATTTTTTGAAACCATATATTTTCCTGTTTGTGTGAGTGGTCAGTTTCTGAGGGTCACGATGGTCACTCCGGCGTCTCCCTCTCCGAAATCGCCCAGGCGGAAGGATTTGATCCACTTCTGTTTTCGCAGGTAGGCGTGGACGGCATTGCGGAGGGCCCCCGTTCCCTTGCCGTGGACAATGCGCACGCTCTGGAGGTGTGCCACGCGGGCATCATCCAGGTATTTGTCGACCGCATAGACGGCGTCGTCGGTGGTCATTCCCAGGAGGTTGAGCTCAGTGGATACGGAGGAGCCTCTGGAGAGGTCCATATCCTTACCGGAGGAGGACGCCTTGTCGGCGTCGCGGAAGGCGCGCTTGATGGCGCTTCCGCTCTGCTTTGTGGCATTCACGGGATTTCCGTAAGCGTCCTCCGCAATCAGCTGCAGGTCGGAGAGATCGACCTTGCTCTGCAGAATTCCGCAGCGGACGTTCACTTTATTGTTTTTGTCAGGAAGAGTGCTCACTGTTCCGACAAGACCCATGGAGATGACTTTGATCTTGTCGCCGACGTGCAGGTCGGACGCCTTGAGTTTTCTTCCCGCGGGAGCCTCTTTTTTCTGGAAAGAGACCTTGGAATTTTTTTCATTGACTTTGTTGCGCAGTGCGGTGCGCGTGCGTTCCATGGAGGAGAGGTCTCCGCCGTGCTTTCCGCCCTGGGCGGCCTTTCTGAGATCGGAGATGGCCTGGTCGGCCTCCTCTTTGGCTTTGGCCAGGATATCCCTGGCTTCTTCGTTTGCCTTCTGCAGAAGCTCCTCCCGGCGCTTTTCGAACTGCTTCTCGCGGTCCAGCTGTTTCTTTCTCTCCTGCTCCAGATTGGAGCGGATCCGGTCGGACTCCTCTTTCTCCCTGCGCAGCTGCTGGCGCGCCTGCTCGAGTTCCGCCAGCAGATCCTCGAAGTTTTTGGCGTCCTGGCTCAGCTGCTCCTTAGCCGTCTCAATAATGTAGTTGGGAAGGCCCAGCTTCTGCGAGATCGCAAAGGCGTTGCTCTTTCCGGGAACGCCGACCATGAGGTGGTAGGTGGGCTGCAGGGTCTCGACATTGAACTCGCAGCTGGCGTTGACGATTCCCTCCGTGCGCATGGCGTAGGCCTTGAGCTCGGCGTAGTGGGTCGTTGCCAGTGTGCGGATCTTCCTGACATGGCAGAAATTGAGGATGGAGATGGCCAGTGCCGCGCCCTCGGTGGGATCAGTCCCGGCGCCGAGTTCATCGAACAGGCAGAGGCACTGCCGGTCGACCCGGCGGAAAATATCGACGATGGTCGTCATGTGTGAGGAAAAAGTAGAGAGACTCTGCTCAATGCTCTGTTCGTCGCCGATGTCGGCAAAGACTTCGCGGAAGAGGGACAGTTCGCTCCGGTCGCCTGCAGGAATATGAAGTCCTGCCATTCCCATGAGTTCGAAAAGGCCTACAGTCTTGAGAGTGACGGTCTTACCGCCGGTGTTGGGACCGGTGATGATGATCATGTCATAATCCGCACCCAGTTCGACATCGATGGGGACTACCTTTTTGGGGTCGATCAGCGGATGACGTCCCCGCAGGATGTTGATGTAATATTTGTCGTTAAAAACGGGCCGGACGGCATTCTGCTCCATGGCCAGGTCCGCGCGCGCGAAAATGAAATCCAGCTGGGTCATATTTTTGGAGTTGTCCTTGAGCTCCATGAGATGATTTCCCGCCTCTTCGGACAGGGCAGCCAGAATCTTCTCAATTTCCTTTTTTTCCTGCAGGGCAAGTTCCCGCAGCTGGTTGTTGAGAGTGACGACCGCCGCCGGCTCGATAAAGAGGGTGGAACCGGAGGAGGACTGGTCGTGAATGAGCCCCGGAACCTGGGATTTGTACTCGGCCTTGACAGGGATGCAGTAGCGGTCGCCGCGCATGGTGATCACGTTGTCCTGCAGATAGGCGGAATAGGTTGAATTCACCATCTTGGCCAGCTGCTGGTGGACCCTGTCCCCGGTCTGCTGGATCTCCCTGCGCACCTTGCGGAGGGCGGGTGAGGCATCGTCCGCCACCTGATCTTCCGTGATAATGCAGCGGCGGATCTCCGAGGAGAGGGAAGGAATCGGATACAGGCAGTCAAAAAAGTCAAAGAGGACATCTGTCTCCGGTTCCGCCGGACCCGCGTCCTCGCGGACGCTTTCGGCTCTGCCCGATTTTGAAGCATTTGAAGAATTTAAGCCGGAGCCGCCTTTTTTTGAAAAAGAATCCTTTGAAGAATTCGAAGAACCTCCCCTTGCTGTGGTCCTGATGGCGGAGCGGTCTCCGTCCTTGCTCAGCCCGTAATTACGGATCCGTCCGACATTATCCAGGAAGGAGGCAAGCTGCAGAAGCTCGGGCATGGAGAGAGAGGCCCCCACCGAGAGGGCGCCGAACATATAGCTGAAATCGCGGTTGTTGCCAAAGGAAATCGACCCCTTGCGGAAGAGGTGGGAGAGCGCGGACTCCGTCTGGGCCTGCGCGTGTTCTATATCAAAGAGATTGTCCATGGGCAGGAGCTCACGGCAGAGCTTTTTGCCGGGCTGTGAGTCGGCGTGCTCCTCCAGACGTTCAATAATTTTATTATACTCAACAATCTTCAATACTTTTTCGTTCATAAATTAAAAAACCCTTTGAGATTGATTTCTTGACATTCTTTTAATGAGCTGTCCGGAAAATGAATCCTTCCAGCTGCCGGAAAAATTCCCTTAGATCTGTCCGGCAGAAGTTTTCTTGGAACTGCCGGGAAAAGGTGCCCTTTGATCTGTCCGGCAGATGTTCCCTTGGAGCAGCCGGACAAAGGCTCTCTTTGAAACCGGACTTCCCGTATTGTCAGAAATGAGCTCTGACGGCGTCACCGCGGCATATGCGTCAACGGGTTGTCAACGAGTGTATTATAGCATAGATGAAAAATGTTTTCATTTTTTCCGGCAGAGAGTATACTTAATAATGCGTTCATCTGACAGCGGATGTTACAGCAAAAGAATTGTAAAAAAGTGTATCAATTAGAGATAGTTACATGAAAATTTCTGCCCCGAAACGGAGGCAGCATCTCAACGGAAAGAGGGTATGGAAGAGAAAAACCATAGGGAATATACAGAAAAAAAATCCGGGGAGAAAAACAGAAAAAAATACATGGAAGATAATCATCTGGCAGATCCGGAGCAGATCATGAAGTCGACAGAGGCGGACACCGAGAACATAGTCGACTTCATGCACGAGGAGATCAAGAAGAGGCCCATGAACCGCAAAAAAATGCTTCAGCGGGCCAGGGATACGATGGCGGTTGCCGTTCTGTTCGGCGTTGTCTCCTGCATCGTCTTTGCCATTCTCCTCCCGATCATCAATAATCTCCTGTCTCCCGGCGGCAATGAAGCCAAGACCGTGACCCTTCCGGAGACGACCGTCAGCGAGGAACTCACACCGGAGGAGATGGTAGAAAAATCCAGAGAGAGAGAAGTCTCGGAGGAAAAAGCCCGCATTGAGGACGAACTCGAAAGCCTGCTGGATGAAAAAATCATTGGTGTGGAGCAGCAGAAGAGAATCAGCGCCTCACTGCAGCAGCTGGCGTTGGAAAGCAGCGGAATGATTGCGTCTGTCTCCAGGATCACATCAGACACAGACTGGTTCAATGACTCCTACGAAAATAAGGACACAGTTTCCGGTCTGGTGACCAAAAAGACATCCACCGCGGTCTATGTCCTCGTGCAGAGCAAAAGCATCGAAGACGCAAGCAGGATTCTTGTGACATTTGAGGAAGGCGCCGAGGCAGAGGCAGAGATTGCGGGATCGGATTCCGAGACAGGTCTCACCGTTCTCCGGGTGCCCATGAGTTCCATTCCGGCAGATGCGAGAGAGGCAATCAAGGAGGCTGTCACAGGATTGTCCGCGGGATCGATTGTTACAGGAGCTCCTGTGATCGCCATCGGAAGCCCGACCGGCACCTTCGGGTCTGTTATCTACGGAAATGTGACGGCGGCGGATATAAACCTGGAGATTCTGGACAATGATATCTATTGTCTCACGACAGACATCTACGGAAGCAAAGATGCGACCGGATTCCTCATCAACCTGGACGGCCAGGTGGTGGGAATGATAGATATGCGCTATAGTGACAGCAATATTCCCAACATGCTCTGTGCTGTCGGAATAACGGAACTGATACCGGTCATACGGCGTATGGAGGATGGAAAAGAAAAGGCCTTTCTGGGCATCTGCGGAATCACTGTCACGGAAGAAATCAGTGAGACAAACGACATTCCCGTGGGCATCTGGGTGACCCGTGTCGAGGATGATTCCCCTGCCATGGCGGCCGGTATTCAGAAGGGCGACGTCATCGTGGGCTATGGAGACAAGCCGATCACTCATATGGCAGGCCTGATCACAAACCTGGAGGAGACCGAGTCCGGACAGAGCGTCACGCTTCACATTATGCGGCGTAAGGGCGAAGATTTTGACAGCATCGACGTAGATGTCACGACACAGTAACGCAGCTTCGAAAGCATATAAGAGCCGCGAAACAGAAAAGAACTGCGGAAAACCTGATAAACCGAATCCGCCGGAAAAATACACAGAGAAACAGCATAATCAGAAAACATCATTTAGAAAGAGAGTAACACTTAATGCATTATATCAATGACCTCACAGATGGAAGCAGCGTCAGGGAAATCTATCTCTGCAAAAAAAGACAGGCGCTGGTCACACGTGCCGGCAAGTCCTACGAGAGCCTGACTTTCCAGGACAAGACCGGAACCATTGATGCCAAAATCTGGGATCCCGACAGCATGGGAATCGGCGAGTTCGGAGAGATGGACTACGTGGATGTATCGGGAGAGGTGATCACCTACCAGGGACACCTGCAGCTCAATGTCCGCCGCGCCAGGCTCTGCCACGAGGGAGAGTACGATCCGGCAAATTACCTGCCCGTCTCCGATCGAAACGTTGAGGATATGTACAAAACGATCCTGAAATTTGTTGATTCCATTGAAAATACTTATCTGAAGAGGCTTCTCGAGATGTTTTTTGTGGAGGATACGGAGTTTGTCAAGGCCTTCAAGCTCTCCTCCGCGGCGAAATCCGTCCATCACGGTTTTATCGGCGGCCTCTGTGAGCACACCCTGGGAGTCACACAGCTCTGCCATTTTTACTGCAAGTGTTATCCCCTCTTAAAGCGCGACCTTCTCGTGAGCGTCGCCCTGCTGCATGACATCGGCAAGGTCAGGGAGCTGTCAGCCTTCCCCCGCAATGATTACACAGAAGAAGGTCAGCTCATCGGCCACATCGTTATCGGATGCGAAATGATCAACGAAAAGATCAAGGAGATCCCCGATTTTCCCCCGGTCCTCGCGGCGGAGGTGCGCCACTGCATCATCGCGCACCACGGCGAATACGAATTCGGATCCCCGAAAAAACCCGCCATCATTGAGGCGGCGGCCCTCAACTTCGCGGACAACACCGACGCCAAAATGGAAATCTTCAAAGAGGCCATCCTGGGAACAACCGTGGGCGAGGGCTGGATCGGCTACCAGAGCTTCCTCTCTACCAACGTCAGAAAGACTACCCTTTGAGACAGACATCTGAGATATCCTTCTTACTGAATTGACCGGTGAAGAGCGTGACGGGACTGACAGACTCATCGATTTTGAAGGCTGGCAAATTGCCTTTTGGATCGTGTTTTGCCAAAAAAGAAATGAAATAAGGAGGAGAAAAATGTTTGCTTTCGCGCACAACAATTTCAACGTATCCAACCTGGACAGGTCGCTGAAATTCTATCAGGAGGCCCTGGGACTGGAAGTGCTCCGCCGCCATGAAGGCAGTGATTACACACAGTGCTGGCTTGGCGATCACGGTGCCTCCATGCACGAACTGGAGCTCACCTGGAACTGGGACGAGGAGGATATCCTTGATCTGGGAGATGAATTCCACCTTGCTTTCCGGACAGATGATATGCAGGCCGCTCACGATCTGCATGAAAAAATGGGATGCATCGTTTTTGAAAATAAGAAAAGAGGCATCTATTTTATCGAGGATCCGGACAAGTACTGGATTGAGATCGTGCCCGACAGAAAAAATCCCAATACCATTTACTGGGAACCCTGATTAAATTATTAAGAATCCTGATTATCAGAATCCCTGATTAAAAAAACGCTCCTTTCCGGGGGGCAGGCAAATGAGAAAAGCCTGCCAGCCGGAAGGGAGCATTTTTTTTGACATAATTCGTGTACGGTCCATGTAATAAATATGATTCGGCCGTGATATGTATTTTCCGCCCTGCGGCGGACACGGGCCGGCCGGGGAGGGGGAAGAGGGCAGCGTGGCCGCCTCTGCCCTGTTTGTTTTTATAATTTTTTATTCTTCATCCTTCATCGCGCAAGACTCAAAAGCGAGTCTTGAATTCCTGAAAACTGCCGGAGAGAATCAGCAGTATCTGCTGAAGAACTGTTCCCAGATCCGGAAGCGAAAATAACAGAGTTACTGATAGTGCCAAAAAAGATTTTTCACAGGAGAAATCACAGGAGAACACGCAGACAAGAGACGTGAAAATTGCGACGGGTATACGTGGAACACGTAAACGCAGGGGGGGGGACAAATCATAGCTGGCGCTTTTAAAAGATAAACGACCGTGTATAATAAAGACACGAGTGTGCAGCTCGAGCGAGTCTGGAAACGAGGTGACAGATATGAGAATCATCAATCTGATTGAGAATACAGAGGGGCGAAGCGGATGTGCTTATGCACACGGGCTTTCTTTTTATGTAGAGACAGAAAAACACAAACTGCTGCTGGATCTGGGTCCTTCCGGAGAAACCCTGAAAAACGCTCAGGCGCTGGGCATCGATCTGGCAAAAGTCGACACAGTTATCCTGAGTCACGGTCACTACGACCATTCCGGAGGCATTATGCCTTTTGCCGGCATCAATGATCAAGCGGTAATCTACATGCAGGAGTCTGCCACAGGTGAGTATTATGCGGACAACGGGAGCTCCGCTCCGGAGCGCTACGAATATATCGGGATCGATAAAAACATTGTAAAGTTCCCCCGGGTCCGTTTTTTGCAGGGTGATCACAGAATCGACGATGAACTGGAACTCTTTAAGATCAAAAACAGGACTCACAGCCTGCCCCTGACAAATAAGCGCATTCTGGTCCGGAAGGGAGATCATTTTCAGCGCGACGAATTTGAACATGAACAGTTTCTGGTGGTCAGACAAAGGCAGACAACATCTGTCGATCTGCCCATGCATACCTCCTCTGCAGGAGCAGCTCTGCGCGATGTGCCCATGCATACTGCTTCTGCCGGAGAACCCCTGCGCGAAGTGACCATACTGATGTCCGGATGCGCCCACAGCGGAATTCTGAGCATTATGGATGCTTTCTGCGAGAGGTACGGGAAAGCTCCGGATCTGGTCATCAGCGGATTTCATCTGATGAAGAAAAAAGAATACAGGGAAGAGGAAATCCTTGAAATTAAAGAAATCGCCAGGGAACTGACGGCTTATCCCACGAAGTTTGTGACATGTCACTGCACCGGAATGCCAGCTTTCGATATGATGAAAGAAATCATGGGAGACCAGCTGGAATATGTACACTCAGGAGAAGAGATAGTCGTTTTTTAGAAGGAAGTCACATGAGACGAGGAACAAACAGAAAAAAGCAAAAAAACCAGGCATCTGCCAAAAATCTGCCCTGTCAGAAGAATGACCGCGCCGTGATCAAAATCGTGGATATCGGCAGCGGCGGAGAGGGAATCGGTTTTCTGAAGATTTCAGATGAGATACAGGATACAGATATAGAAAAAGATAAAGATAAAAACATAAATGCAGATAAGTATATAGATATAGATTTTGATATAAATAAAGAAAAAGACAGAGATCGAGATCAGGATACAGGAGCAGAGACCGGAAAAAAGAAACCGGCGAAAAAAGGCTTTGCCATCTTTGTCAAAGACACAGTACCCGGAGACACGATCGAAATGACTGTCACAAAGGTGACCTCCCGCTATGCCTACGGCCACCTCGACCGGATCCTGGAGCCTTCCCCGTCCCGTGTGGAACCCCGCTGTCCCATTGCCAGGACCTGCGGCGGCTGCCAGATTCAGGCCCTGGACTACGCAAAACAGCTGGCCTTCAAGCAGAAAAAGGTGCGGGAGAACCTGATCCGGATCGGCGGCTTTACCCCCGAAAAGATTGATGCAGTCATGCATCCCATTGTCGGCATGGAGGAGCCCTGGCACTACAGGAACAAGGAACAGGTCCCTGTCCAGCAGGGAAAATACGGCCCTATAACCGGCTTCTACGCCAGCCATTCCCACACGGTAATTCCCATGACCTCCTGCTGCATCGGCAGCCCCGAAAACAAACAGATTCTGGAGACCGTCCTCAGCTGGATGCAGGCTCACAATGTCCCCGCGTACGATGAGGAGACCGGCAAGGGACTCATCCGCCATATCCTCATTCGTGATGGCATCTACAGCGGACAGGTCATGATATGTGTCATCGCTAATGACTACCGCCTTCCCTTTGAAAAGGAACTAGTGGAAGCTCTCCGCGGCCTGGAAGGCGTCTCATCCATCGTCCTCAACACCAATACCGAGCGAACCAATGTCATCACCGGCCGCGCCCTGCGCACCCTCTGGGGAACCGATGATATTGTAGACACCCTGCATATCCACGAAGTGACGCAGAACCCTATATCTGCAGAATTTAAAAAGACAGAGGAATCCGTCACCTTTGGAATCTCCCCGCTTTCCTTCTACCAGGTCAATCCCCGCCAGACGGAAAAGCTCTACAGCTTGGCCCTCAACTGTGCCGGCCTGACCGGCAGCGAAACCGTCTGGGACCTCTACTGCGGCGTTGGCACGATCTCCCTCTTCATGGCCCGCCACGCAAAGCAGGTCTACGGTGTCGAGATCATTCCCGAGGCTATCGAAAATGCCAGAATGAACGCGGAGCGGAACGGTATAGAAAATGCCACATTCTATGTCGGCAAAGCCGAAGAAGTCCTCCCAAATTACGTGGAAAATCTGAAAGCACAGGAAATGAATCCACAGATCGACGTCATCTGCGTCGACCCGCCCCGCAAGGGCTGCGACGACGTCTGCATTCAGACTATGCTGGAAATTGCCCCCAAGCGCATAGTCTACGTCAGCTGCGACCCCGCCATTCTGGCCAGGGATCTGAAGAAGCTGGCGGAGGGCGGATACAGGTTGGACTATGTACAGCCTGTGGACCAGTTCGCGCATACCGTGCACGTCGAGACTGTGTGCCTCTTGAGCAACACCCAAAGCAAGAAGAAAGAGTCCTATATTACGCTTGATGTGGAGATGGCAGATTACTATCGCATCAAGAACGAAGGGAAGAATTCTACCACCTAAAGTTCAGCCTCACAATCGAATAGGAATTTGAATAGATAAGCTGCAGATGCGGAAGTGATCCGAGATCTGCAGCTTGTTTTGTTTCAATTCAAAAGAGTCGATTGAAAAAGGAGGACAAACACATGGCAAGCAAGAACGAAAGAGAACTGAAGGTTTGTGCGCTGAGCGGGCACAACTACAAGCCTGTCCCGTCGATCCGGTTGATGGGGCAGTGGCTGGAGGCTGCTGGGTTTCACATTGGAGATCCAGTATTGGTCAGATGCGAGGACGGCAAGCTCATCATTAGCCTGGATGCTGCAAGAGCGGAGCTGATCGAGGCAGAAAAGGCGTTTATGGAGAAGGAAACCAGAAAACTGCATGAAAGATTCCTGAAGGAGAAGAAGGCACTTCATGCTCAGTTTGTCGCGGAGCGGCAGGCAGAATATGTTAAGGGACAGGGGAAAGACTATGTTTGATGCAACTGATCTCTCTGCTCTTGATCCTAAGTACTTCTCCATCATCTTCACAGATGCCTTCGATGTTACGATTATGAGCTGGAATACCGGACATTACTGGTTCATCCATAATCCTGAGTATTCGACATCGGGAACATGTATCATATTCCACAAGCATAAGGCATC
The DNA here is from genome assembly GCA_030525515.1 of Eubacteriales bacterium. Classification (GTDB taxonomy): domain Bacteria; phylum Bacillota; class Clostridia; order Lachnospirales; family Lachnospiraceae; genus CAG-791. The sequence continues at coordinate 642 of JAUNEM010000021.1, read as the reverse complement.
GCATCCATATCATCAGCACGGTCGTGCGAATAGTTTGAAGCAGGCTGTCCGGAGCATACAGAGCCACGATAGGTGGCAGATGCAGGGCAGACCATCTAAGAGATAAAAATCGAATACAGAGGCACACAGCAAAAAGGAGAGCAGCATCCGGGCATGCCGCTCTCCCTTTATTTTAATCGGTCAGCAATCTCAATGAATCAATCTTTGTAGTAAAGGTCTCGTGCCATTTTCTGGGCTGCCTTGATATCGGCGTATCCCTGGCTTTTGCCCAGATTTAATTCTTCGAGGATCTGGCCTTTTGAACGGTTCTGGCCGAGAAGTTCAAGGATTCTGCCGTACGCCAGATGAGTGGCTGGATCAGTTCGGAACATTTTCCATTTATCAGGTGCTTCCGGAGATCATCGAACTTTGGGGACTGAATGTGCAGACGCAGGTGGAGAGTAAAAAAACTTCGAGCGACTGACCAGGAAATGACAATGCCGCTCTTACTTCTAAGGGCGGTGCAGCTTGGTGTGCAGATCGGGGAGATGGATCTTCTGACTATCGGAACCATCAACGATATGTACACGGAAATGCAGAATGATTAGAACCAGGGATCATACAGCACTCTGGCATCTCAGGATGATATGGATCGATTCTAGA
>JAUNEM010000142.1 GCA_030525515.1 Eubacteriales bacterium | reverse complement strand
ATCCCTTCCTGGTGGAAGTGATACGCTCCTGCAGGGCGCCCATGTCCGTTGCCAGTGTGGGCTGGTAACCGACGGCGGAAGGCATGCGGCCCAGAAGAGCGGACACCTCGGAACCTGCCTGTGTGAAACGGAAAATGTTGTCGATGAACAGAAGCACGTCCTGATTCTTGACGTCACGGAAGTACTCTGCCATGGTCAGTCCGGAGAGGCCGACACGCATACGGGCTCCCGGGGGCTCGTTCATCTGGCCGTAGACCAGGGCTGTCTTGTCGATAACGCCGCTCTCCTTCATTTCGCCGTAGAGGTCGTTTCCTTCACGGGTGCGTTCGCCGACGCCCGTGAAAACGGAGATACCGCCGTGGGCGGTCGCGATGTTGTGGATCAGCTCCATGATCAGGACTGTCTTGCCGACGCCTGCGCCGCCGAACAGACCGATCTTACCGCCCTTTGCGTAGGGGCAGATCAGGTCGACGACCTTGATGCCGGTCTCAAGGATCTCCGTAGCGGGGATCTGATCTTCAAAAGAAGGCGCGGGACGGTGGATGGCCCAACGTTCCTTTGCGTCGGGAGCAGGCTGGTTGTCAACCGGCTCTCCCAGGAGGTTGAACACTCGTCCCAGGCACTCCTCGCCGACAGGAACCGAGATCGGTCCCTCGGTGTCGACGGCATCGATGCCGCGGACCAGTCCGTCGGTGGAGCTCATGGCGATGCATCTGACGACGTCATCTCCGATCTGCTGTGCCACCTCGGCGATCAGTCTGCGGCCATCAATATTAATTTCGATGGCATTGAGCAATGCAGGCAGCTCGCCCTCCTTGAACCTGATGTCAAGGACGGGTCCGGTAACCTGTATTACCTTGCCGATATGTTTTTCACTCATTGATTTCCTCCATGTACCGCCTCGCGGAGGCGGTACCCCGAAGCATTTTCATGGAGATGAAAATACTGAAGGGTTTATCGATTCCGGCATTTCGCCGGCTCGCATTTTTATCTGTCAAAGCTGCGGGTGCCTTATGCTCCCTCCGCACCGGCAACGATCTCCGTGATCTCCTGCGTGATGCTGGCCTGTCTCGCGCGGTTGTAGTAGAGACTGAGTTTCTCAATCATCTCACCCGCGTTGTCCGTCGCGGCCTCCATGGCCGTGCGGCGCGCCGCCAGCTCACTGGCGACCGAGACATTGATACTGGTATACAGGATTCCCGCCAGGTAATCGGGAACGATCGTGTTGAAGACCTCTTCGCCGGAGGGTTCATACAAAATCAGGTTTTTGGTCTCGGGCTCATCATCCAGCTCCGGATTTTCGAAATCGGAAATCGGAAGCAGAGCACTTGACTTGGGCACCTGGGACATCATGGAAACAAAGTTGGTGTAGCACATGGACACATGGCTGAACCGGCCCTCTTCAAAGGCTTCACACATTGACTTTGCCATGCGGAAGCAGTCCGAGATCGTGACCTTTGCGACTTCCGCGTACGCATCCGTAAAAATTTCCACGTTTTTGTGGCGGAAGTATTCCACTGCTTTTTTTCCGATGGGAAGGACTGCGTAGTTGCTGCCCTCCACCGTCTTTTCCACGAATTTGAACAGGTTGGCATTATAGCCGCCGGCGAGTCCTCTGTCGCCTGCGATGACGACGTAGAGACGTTTCTCGCTGGTACCCGGTTTTGTAAAAATCGACTGAAAATCCGTGTTTTCATTGGCGATCTTTGTGAGCGTGCGCTTCATCGTACGCAGATAAGGTTTGCTCGCCATCGCCTTGTCCTTTGCTTTTCTGAGCTTGGAAGCGGCGACCAGCTGCATGGCCTTGGTGATCTGCATGGTGTTCTGCACACTCTTGATCCGCAGCTTGACTGCTTTCATATTAGCAGCTGCCATAGTATTCCTCCATATCCGGGTCCCCGCGGGCACCACGGGTCCCCCTATGCAGGGGCTTTACACTCAGTTCTTCTTTGAATCAATAAAGTTCTTTGTAAAGCCTTCCAGCACGGATTTCAGTGTAGCTTCATTCTCTTCGCTCAGAGCGCCGCTCTGGCGGATCGCCTTCATGACAGCGATGCCGTCGGGATCATGGGTCAGACGCTTGTTCAGCTGTTCCTGATACTCCGCGATGTCGCTGACTTCGACATCCTTGAGGATGCCGTTGATCGTCGCGTACAGGATGGCGACCTGGTTTTCAACCTGCCAGGGAGCGTTCTTGCCCTGCTTGAGGACTTCAACGATACGTTCGCCCTGTGCCAGACGGGACTTGGTGTCCTCATCGAGGTCGGAACCGAACTGGGCGAAACTCTGCAGCTCTCTGTACTGGGAGTAGACCAGCTTCAGAGTACCGGCAACCTTCTTCATAGCCTTGATCTGGGCGTTGCCGCCGACTCGGGATACGGAGATACCGGGGTTGATGGCCGGCATGATACCGGAGTGGAAAAGCTCGGTCTCAAGGAAGATCTGGCCATCGGTAATGGAGATGACGTTGGTCGGAATGTAAGCCGAGACGTCGCCTGCCTGGGTCTCGATAATAGGAAGGGCTGTCAGCGAACCGCCGCCCAGCTCATCGGAGAGCTTGGCCGCGCGCTCAAGCAGTCTTGAGTGCAGATAGAAGACGTCGCCGGGATAAGCTTCACGTCCCGGAGGCCTTCTGATCAGCAGGGAGATCGCGCGGTAAGCGACCGCGTGCTTGGACAGGTCATCATAGATAATGAGGACATGCTTGCCCTTGTTCATGAAATATTCGCCCATCGCGCAGCCCGAATAGGGAGCGATGAACTGCAGAGGGGAAGGCTCGGAGGCCGTCGCCGCGACGACGATGGTGTAGCTCAGGGCATCCGCCGCGCGCAGGTCGGAGACCAGGCCGGCCACAGTGGATCTCTTCTGGCCGATGGCGACGTAAATACAGATGACGTCCTTGCCCTTCTGGTTGATGATTGTGTCGATGGCGATCGTCGTCTTACCTGTCTGACGGTCGCCGATGATCAGCTCACGCTGGCCTCTGCCGATCGGGATCATGGAGTCAATCGCCTTGATACCGGTCTGCAGCGGCTCTTTGACCGGCTGGCGGTCAATGATGCCGGGTGCGGGAGACTCAACTGCGCGGAACTCTGTCGTCTCGATGGGGCCTGCGCCGTCGATCGGCTGGCCGATCGCGTTGACGACACGGCCGATCATGGCCTCGCCTACAGGAACGGAGACGACACGGCCCGTGCGCTTGACGGTCTGTCCCTCACTGATTCCCGTGTCCTCGCCGAAGAGGACGGCTGAGACGCTGTTTTCCTCGAGGTTCTGCGCCATGCCGAACGTGCCGTCCGCGAATTCCAGCAGCTCGCCCGCCATGCAGTTCACCAGCCCGCTGACCCTGGCGATACCGTCACCGACTGTGAGGACAGTGCCGGTCTCGTTCTGGATGATCGCATTCTCATAATACTTGATCTGACTGCGGATCACCTGGGAAATCTTCTCTGGTTTTAATTCCATTGCTATTCCTCTATATGTGTATAGATCAAACTCTGTTATGTCTTTTTTTAAAAACGCCCTTCCGGACGCGCTTTTGACGTCCGCTTCCCCCAAAGGGATCCGCGGTCATGTACGCGCCCCGGGGATGTCCGTATCTGTGTAAAAAAACAGACGGTATTCCCTGTATTTTCCGGCCGCGCGGCATCCATACCGCCCGCACGGGCAATTTGTTCAGGCGTTTTAAAGAACTGTTTCCGTGACTTTCCTGCGGAGCTCATCCAGCCTGCCTTCAACAGTGCCGTCAAACAGCTTTCCGTCGATCTCGACAGAGAGGCCGCCCAGGACCTTTTTGTCCACCTTTTGAGTGAGCAGGACTTTCTTTCCGCTGAATTTCTCCAGTTTTTTCTGCAGCGCTCCGGCCTGCTCTCTGGTGAGCGGGACGGCACTGATCACAGTCGCCTCGGAGATATTGTGGTCCTTGTTATAGGATGAACGGAAGGATTTGCAGCAGGTCGAAAAACCGCGCAGCATTCCCTTCTCCACGAGAATCTTGAGAAAATTCAGCAGGTAAGGATGGATCTGTCCGCGAAAAGCCTCATCCAGCAGCTGAATGCGGGTCTTGCCGGGAATCGAGGGTTCACAGAGAAGCGTCACATAATCGGGGTTGTCCGCGAAAATGCCGCGGATCACCCGCATCTCCTCCATAATCTGATACTCGGCCTTCTCCTCAGCAGCCAGATCGTACAGGCTCTGCCCGTAAAGACCCCATGCTGTTGTCATGATGCCTCTCCTACATTCTTAATAAAATCTTCAATGAGTTTCTTGTGATCGGCCTCATTGATCTCTTTCTCAACGACCTTGCCGGCGATATCCATCGCGAGTCCGCCGATCTCGTTCTTGACCTCGTTGATCGCTTTTTTGCGCTCCTGTGCGATATCAGCCTCAGCCTGCGCCTTGATGCCGGCGGCTTTTTCCTGAGCCTCCTGCACCAGTTCATCAGCGCGGCCCTGCGCCTCTTTCTGTGCGCTCTGCACGATTCTGGCAGCCTCTTCGCGCGCTTTCGCAATGCCGGACTCATACTGTGTCTTCAGATCGTCCGCCTCTTCCTGAGCCTGGCGCGCGTCGCGGATGGCCTGATCTGTGGCCTGACGTCTCTTCTCAAGAATCTCGTTGATCGGTTTGAACAGGAATTTCTTGATCAGAAACAGCTGGATCATCAGGTTAAGGAACTGGGCGATCATAGTCCACGGCACAAGTGTTACCAGTGGCTGTGTATTCATATCTTTCCTCCATGACTGTTAGCTGTATTTTCCATGCAGCTGACAGTTGATTAACCCAGATAGCCCATGAACATGCCGGGAGCGACGAAGATCAGAAGAAGGCCGGTAACGAAACCGTAGATACCGGTTGTCTCTGCGATCGCGCAGCCCAGGAGCATGGTGCTGGTGACGTCGCCCTTGCACTCGGGCTGACGGCCGATGGCTTCCAGAGCCTTTGCTGCCGCGTTGCCTTCACCGATACCAGGGCCGATACCTGCGATCAGAGCGCAGCCCGCGCCGATGCCGCAGCCAGCCAGTGCGATACCTTTTGCCAGAAATTGCATTTCACTCATTTTGTTTCTCCTTTCGGGAAATCATGTCTGTGGCCATGAGCACAGCTCACAGACTCATATGACTATAGTTCAAAATAATAATTGCGGTCCGCAGCCTCCATCACCGGCGGCTGCGTTTTCCTCCTGCTCCCCAGGTCCGGGCGGCAGTGAGGGTTTTGGATGATTTAGTAGAAAATCAAAAATTTGTGCGCCTTTTTCTGATGCGCTTGTTCATCAACCTTCCGCGGCGTTGGCGATATACATGATCGTCAGCATTGTGAAAATAAATGCCTGCATCGCTCCGGTGAACCAGTCAAAGTAAACCGACAGGACCGCCGGGAGACCTACGCTCAGGATAGGAATGTGGCTCAGGAACTCGCCTATCACTCCGGGGAACAGTCCCAGAAGAGCGGCGGAAGCAATGCCCAGGGCCGCATAGATCAGTCCGTTGATGACGATACCGGACAGGATGTTGCCGAAATGACGGCAGGCCATACTGACAGGTGTCGCGAGCTCGGACAGAATGTTGAAGGGTGTCATGACGGGGATCGGTTCTGTGAATCCCTTCATGTACCCCAGCAGACCGCCTGCCTTGATCTTGTTGGCCGTGATCATGACAAATACCACGATTGCCCAGGCAGCTTCCGTCGACAGGTCTGCCGTCGGGCTCCGGAAGATCGGGATCAGGCTGATCAGGTTAGAGACGATACTCATGGCAAAGATCGTAGACACGAACGGGATCAGGTTGTCGAACTTTGTCCCCCCGGTATTATTGCGTACCAGATTCGTCGCCGCCTCCACGATTGTCTCAGCCACCGCCTGGCGTTTTGAGATCTTCTCTACTTTTAAGTTGCGCGTCAGGAAAATGCACAGTCCCGTGATGATGAGCATGACGATCCAGCTCACCACAATCGTCTCCGTGATCAGGATATCCCCCAGAACGGGGATTCCTGTCGGAATTCTAGCGAATATCTTCGCACCGGAAATGTCAAATTCCATTCAGATATCTCACCTCCTCCATTTTGTTATGTGCTTTCTTTTCCTTTTTCAATGTAAATAAGTTGCTGCAAAACGCAAAAATATTTACGTTTATATGACAGTACAGACACAGTGACTGATTATCATCTCAATATCACCCTGGCTCTACTGCGGCAGACCGCTGTTCCTTTCACGGATCCCCTGCCTGCAAAAAGAAAATCCCCTTTTATTTTCTCCTTGAAGATTGGTTCCCTGTCACGGGTTCAGCGGAAAGCTTCAAAAATATTATTATTCGGATTTTTCTGATCCTCCGGATCCTTCAGGCCCGGCGGGTTCAGCCGCTTCGGACGGGCCGGTTGCATTTTCCCCGGCGGGGTCAGCCGCTTCAGATGAACCGGTTTCCCCTTCATCCGCGGGTTGTTCAGCGGGTTTGGCGGCGGATTTGCCCGTGACACCCATTCTGATCCCCCGGATCTTGATCACGAGGCTGGGAATAAAAAGAGGTATGATACCGGCCGCATAGTTGAAACACGGGGCGACGATCGCCACAATGACCCAGAGGCCTCTCATCAGCATGCGGTTTCGGTAGCTCACCCGCATCATCCTCAACGCGTCGTCGCGGTTTGTCACATTCACGACATTCTGTACCGTGACCGCCATCAGGAAAAAGTTCGCGACAGCAACAGCACCGCCGCAGAGCGCCCCGAGTACGACCCGGTAGTCAAATTTCACTGATGATTCAGGAAAGATCAGATACATGATCAGAAACAGCGCGATCAGCACTACACAGCCGATTCCTGTCCCGGCCGCGACCGCGACTGTCTCCTTCTTGACTGCACTTTGTAATTTCATGTTTATCTTATTATTCTTTCTGCTTGATTCTTATTGATTCTTATTTTCTTCTATTCTTTCCTAATAATATAACCCAAATATA
>JAUNEM010000141.1:4279-6956 GCA_030525515.1 Eubacteriales bacterium | reverse complement strand
GTGCCGTTCCAGCCGGTGTTGACAAGGTATGCCTTGGCGCCGCTCTTCTCCATTCTCTTAACCAGCTCCTCAGCGTACTTGGTGGGGTGCAGCTCCAGGAATGCCTGGCCGAAGCATGCGGAGAAGGTAGGTGTGGGCTCTGTGATGCCGCGTTCTGTGCCTGCCAGTTTTGCTGTGAATCCGGACAGGAAGTAGTACTTGGTCTGCTCGGGAGTCAGGATGGAAACGGGAGGCAGTACGCCGAAAGCGTCAGCGGACAGGAAGATTACGTTGTCAGCTGCAGGGCCTGCGGATACAGGGTTGACATTGAGAACGATGTTCTTAATGTGGTTGATCGGATAGGAGACACGGGTGTTCTCTGTGACACTCTTGTCCGCGAAGTCGATCTTGCCGGCCTCGTCAACTGTGACGTTCTCGAGCAGGGCATTGCGCTTGATGGCGTTGTAGATGTCGGGCTCGGACTCTTTGTCGAGGTTGATGACCTTTGCGTAGCAGCCGCCCTCATAGTTGAAGACACCGTTGTCGTCCCAGCCGTGCTCGTCATCGCCGATGAGAAGGCGCTTGGGATCGGTGGAAAGGGTGGTCTTGCCGGTGCCGGAAAGGCCGAAGAAGATGGCTGTATTCTTGCCTTCCATATCGGTGTTGGCGGAGCAGTGCATGGAAGCAATGCCCTTCAGAGGCAGGTAGTAGTTCATCATGGAGAAGAGGCCCTTCTTCATCTCGCCGCCGTACCATGTGTTGAGGATGACCTGCTCACGGCTGGTGATATTGAAGAGGACAGCGGTCTCGGAGTTGAGGCCCAGCTCTTTGTAGTTCTCGACTTTTGCCTTGGAAGCATTGTAGACAACAAAGTCAGGCTCGAAGCTTGCGAGTTCCTCGTCGGTCGGAACGATGAACATGTTCTTGACAAAGTGTGCCTGCCAGGCTACTTCGACGATGAAGCGGATAGCCATGCGGGTGTCTTTGTTGGCGCCGCAGAATGCGTCGACGACAAAGAGGCGCTTGTTGGAGAGCTCGTCCAGAGCGAGCTTCTTGCAGGCTTCCCAGGTCGCTTCGGAAGCGGGGTGGTTGTCGTTGGGATACTCGGGAGTTGTCCACCAGACAGTGTCCTTGGAATTCTCGTCCATGACGATGAATTTGTCTTTAGGGGAGCGGCCGGTGTAGATGCCGGTCATGACATTGACTGCGCCCAGTTCGGTATCGACGCCCTTATCAAAGCCTTCGAGATCCTTTTTCATCTCTTCGTCATACAGGAACTCATAGGAAGGGTTGTAGACGACCTCTGTTACGCCGGTGATGCCATACTTAGTAAGATCAAGATTTGCCATAGTTCATTCCTTTCTCTTAAAGCTGAAAAAGATGGTTTAAAAAAGTAAGTCTATTACAGGGTGAAACAACATTCCGGCTTAAGCTCGGTTGATTCCGTAATACAGAGCCTTCCCATCTCTGCCGCCGGGCGTCTGCCGGCGGTAGTTCTGAGGCGCTGCGGGGTCTCATCCGTACTCAGCTGTCTATGCTGGTCTCTATTTGCATGCGTCCCCCCCTTTGACCTGTTTGTAATGCATGCCCTGTTTTCAACGCTCATTATAAACATAATTAAGGTAGAAACGCAAGATGCCAGACTACGAAAGCCCTATTTCCGGAGCTTATTCGTGACAGTTCAGCCCCGCCTGAAACGCAAGGTGTTTTTCGCGGCTTTTTGCGGAAAAAATGAGTTGAACTGCGCGCGGTGCGCGTGAAGCGCATTGGGACCGCCGAGCGCAGAGTTACATGTACACGCCCTTCGAGGGGGCGTGTGCATGTAACTCTTATTTCGCTGCTGTCCGGACCGGCACAAAGCGTGGGGTAGTTTCTAAATCAGATTTCTCAGATTTCGTCGCGCATGGAATCCTCGAGGGCGTCCACGATGGTATCGACTACTTTGGTCACTTTTTCCTGGACTTCCTTGGGGGCGTAGGGGAATGTGTAGGAGACGTCGGAGGCCTCGATCAGGGGCAGGTCGTTCATGGAATCTCCGATTCCGTAGAGGCGGATGTCTCCGTAGGTCTCTTTCATGTACTCGCGCAGGAAGCGCACGCCCTCTCCCTTGGAGCATCCCTTGGGGGCGATGTCGATCTCGATGACATTCTGGAAGGCGTTTACCTTGTCTCCGAACTCGGCGTTGATCTCGGCAGTCATCCGGGCCGCGTCCTCAAGGCTCTCGGTGTGGATACTGACCTGATGGATCAATCCCTTGGGGCAGTCCTCTACGCCGGTGATAATGTAATATTTTCCGGGATAATCCATCTCTTTGAAGACGCAGATGTCGCCTTCGACGTCGAGAGTGAAGCGGAAATTGTCGGTGCCGTATTTTTTCAGGATGGCATCCGCGACCTGAGGATCCACGCCCTTCTTGCGGATCTCCTTAAACTCTGTGTCGACAATGTTGGCTCCGCTGCTGGTGATATAGAAGTCAGGCTCGACAAAGCCTGTGATAAAAGGAGTCAGGCCGCCGACCTGGCGTCCGGTGCACAGACCGAAGAGGTGTCCCGCTGCCTGATACTCGCGGATCTTGGCCACGTTCTCGGCGGGGAGCTTTCTGTCGTCCTCGGCGAGGTAAAAATACAGGGTGCCGTCAAAGTCGCTGGCGAATACTTTTTTCATATTATAAAAGGTCCTTTCTTTTTATAGGTCCTTA
>JAUNEM010000141.1:0-4269 GCA_030525515.1 Eubacteriales bacterium | reverse complement strand
ATATCGACGGCAGGAAGCTGTTCATCGGATATCTGTCGGATATCTATTGGATATCGATCGGATGATGTTCGGCCCCAAAAGTTTACGGAGGCCTGTCTGAGGCTTGTCGAGACTTGTCAGATCACGAAATCATCCTTGACGGAGGGTTTCATCTTGTAGATCTTGATGGCGGCTCCGTCGGAGACGGTGTAATGGAATTCCTCCGCTTCAGGGTAGCTGTGGGTCGTGAAGGTCGCCTCGCCGTCGTTGACAAAGTATTCGGTGGAGCTGTGGTCCACGAAAATGCGAAGGTTCCTGAGCGGGTTTTCGAGAGGCATGTCCAGAACCTCGCCGACCGCCATGTTGAAGCGCTTGTTGAGGCCGGTCTTGTCAACGGTGCAGGTTTTGGACGCCGCGTCGTAGTGGAGGCGGAGTCCGCCGCTGCCGTCGGCTTTGGTATAGAGGTTGAGGTCAAAGTCCTCCGCCTGTTTGGCGGGATCCAGGTCCACGATGATCTCGCAGGCTGCCGGAAGGGTTCCGTCCGCGGGAGCCTCGCCGTCGCGCAGCTTCTCAATGCCTGTGATCGGGGTCTGGAGGAGCTTGCCGTCTTTCACACGCAGCTCGCGGGGAAGGCCCATGCTGCCCTCCCAGTCCTCTTCCTCTGTGGGATAGTGGTTGTCGGGGAGGCCGATCCAGCCGATCAGGATTCCCTTGTCGGGGTCGCCGACATTGGATGCGCCCTGGGCTGCATAGAAGTCAAACCCGTAGTCCAGGTGGCGATAGCCGGATTCGGGAGTGAAGGTCAGGGTGTCATAGTCCATCTTGCCCAGCAGATAGACGTTGTGGTTGGTGCTCTCGGAACGGCCGGGCAGCTTGGTGTACTGGGGAGAGAAAATGAGGACGTCCGTGCCGCTGATGTTGACGATGTAAGGGCACTCCCACATGCCTCCGAAGTCCTCGAAGCCGACGACGTTGAGCTGGCCGGCGAAGGACCATCCGGAGAGGAGTTCCTCGGACTCATAGATCAGGACGGTGCCCTTCTTGTCCAGGGTCTGGGCGCCGATGAAGATGTAATATTTGTTCTTTTCTTCATTGTAGACGACCTTGGGATCGCGCTGATGCTCGCTGTAGTCGTCGCGGGGTCCGAAAAGAGGCTCTGGGAGCTTCTTGGGATTGCCGTCCTCGCCCAGCTTGGCGGCGCAGGTATAGGGCGTGCGGACCCAGTTCTCATCGCGGTGATTGCCTGTGTAGAAGAAGTAGAGGTCGTCGCCCGCGCAGATGGCGCTTCCCGAGTGGGTTCCCTTGTTGTCATAGAAGGTGTCGGGGCGAAGGCCGACGCCGGCGTTCTTCCAGCTCACCAGATCCGGAGAGGTCACGTGATACCAGTATTTCAGGCCGTGAACAGCGCCCCAGGGGCACCACTGATAGAACAGATGCCATGTTCCCTTGTGGCAGGTGAATCCATTCGGGTCACTCGAAAGCCCTGTGACCGGCTGCACGTGATAGGTCTGTCTGTAGGCGGACTTGCTGTTCCGGTCATGCAGATCGCTGATCTCGTCCGGGCTTTGCAGTACTCTATAACGTTCTTCCTGTGTCCATTGTCTCATGTTTGTTCCCTTTCCTAATCTTATTGCGAGGTTGCTGGATTCTGTTTTCCGTTTTTTATGTTTTTTTACGTGGTCGATACTTTTTATTTCTAATTGTTGATTCTCTGTTGTCGGACTTGCGGATGCTGCCGGGCCGATATTCCCCTCAGGGCAGAGTCTTTCATAAAAATTATACTGTTTTTTTTCTGATATCACAATTCTATTTGTACAAAATGACAAAATGTCGGGTTCGGAGACAGGGGACGGTCCCTTTCCGATCGTAGCCTTTCCGATCGTGCGCCAATCACCATTGCGGTTTTCGCCTCAATGGAATATACTTCAATTACCGCTGTTTTGAGGCGGCGGATCCGCGCGATTTTATCCGCGCGCTGTATCGAAAAGACAGTTTCAGAAGGTCAAAAAGGTAACGCATCTTATGAAATTCAACAAAAATGTCCTGAAGCAGAAATGGTTCGCATACACCTTCGCGATGTGCAGTGCCGTTGTTCTATATCTGGTTCTTACCCATATCGGCGGGCTTGTTCATGTGTTCAAAGGCATCTGGAGGGTCGGGGCTCCCGTCTTCATGGCCTTTGTGATCGCTTATATCATTGATCCTCTGGTCAAGATCTTCCATAAGAACGTATTCTACAATGTCCGCAAGAGAAAGCTGCGGCACACACTCTCTGTGCTGCTCTCCTTCCTCTCCGTGATCCTGTTTTTTGTCATTCTCATGGTCGCCCTGGTCCCGCAGATCGTCGACAGTGTCGTCATGTTCGCGAAAAACCTGAACGGATATGTCTATTCCTTCCAGCGGCTCATGCTGAAGCTGAGCAGCTTCGCGGCAAGGTATGACATTGACCTGTCCAAGTTCATTTCCTCAAGTGATGAACTCCTGCAGTCGATCACCCGGATTCTCCCCGAGAATGTCAACAAAATCGTCAACGTGTCCTATGGACTGGGCACAAAGGTCTTTGACTGGGTCATTTCCTTTATCCTGGCGATCTACCTGACCCTTGACAGCGAGAAACTCAAGAAGGGGTTCGTGCGCCTGATGAAGGCACTGGTGCCGGCAAATGTCTTCAAAAGCACCACAACCTTCTGGAACAAGTGCAACAAGATCCTGGTCCAGTACATCGCCTTCGATATCATGGACGGTCTGATCATCGGTATCCTGAACTGGATTTTCATGCTGATCATGAAGATGCCCTATGTCGCGATCATCTCGGTGATCGTCGGCGTGACCAACCTGGCGCCGACCTTCGGTCCCATGGTCGGAGCGGTCATGGGCGCCTTCATCCTGGTCCTGGTCAATCCGTGGAACGCTCTGTGGTTTCTGCTCTTCACCGTGGTCCTGCAGACCTTTGACGGATACATCCTCAAGCCCAGGCTGTTCGGCGAGAGTCTGGGCGTGCCCGCTGTCTGGATCCTGATTTCCATCATCATCGGCGGCCGTTTCATAGGCGTGATCGGAATCCTTCTTGCCATCCCTTTCGCTGCGATCGTGGATTTCATCTATCACGACTATATCCTCTCCCGGCTGGAGAATCGCAGTCCGGAAGACTCGCACCTGGCGGGGGATGTGGTGGGGGCAGCTGTCGACACGATTGAGGAGGTTATCGAAGAGACCTTCATCAATTCCGAAATAGAGTCCGCCCGCATCAAAGAAGAGATCATCGATTTTGAAGAAAGCTTCGATGGCAGTATAGATAAAAAGGGATTTACCGTGCCTGAGGATAAGGCCGGCGCAAAAGAAAAAGCCGGCAAATCCGCCGAAAAGAAAAAGACCGGAAAGGCTGACGAAAAAGAAAAAGCCGGCAAGACGGCCGATGAGGCAAAGCCGGATCAGGCCGACACAAAGGAAAAAGCTGACAAAGCTGACAAAGCCATCGAAAAGGAAAAAGCCGGCAAGGCCGGCACAAAGGAAAAAGCCGAGAAGGCCGACGCAGAAGAAAAGGCCGAAGAAGCTGATAAGGCTAACACAGAGAAAAAGACCGAAAAAGCTGACAAGGCCGACGAGCAGGAAAAAGATAAACTGCCCGCCGGCATGGCTGACTTAAAAGTGGTCCGGACCGAATCTGTGAAAGAGCCCGCCGACCAGGCTGACAAATCCGAAAAGGCCGAAAAATCCGAAAAGGTTATTAAAAAAGCTGCCCAGGCCAAACCTGTGAAAACACTCGCTGATAATAGCGGCATAAAAGCCTGATCCTTGAATCCTCCAATGCGGCACAGTGCCATGACGCTGTGCCGCATTTTGTATATTCCAAATATTCCGAAAGGGTGAAAGACTGGTGATAAGAGGACGATAAAAAGGCATAGAAAAGGCGGGATGCCGGCAAATGCCGGCATCCCGAGACCTCAAAAGTGCGATTTTTAGGGGATGTGGCCTGGCTGCACTTTTCAGCCAATGCCAACACCCCCGCTTAATATATCGATGTATTTAGTACAAGGTGTTTGGGGTACTTAGAGTCATACAGTTCGAAGACCCAAAATCTTCTCAATCACTTCTACGGGGACTTTCTGAATTTTGGCAATGATCTCCGGTTTGATCCCCTCCTCATACATTGCTTTTGCGTCCCGCTCCATGCATTCAGCAAATCCCTGCTCTCTTCCTTCTGCCCGCATTTCATTTTTCCATACTGAAAGCAGCATATATTCCAACCTCCTCTCCTCACTGGATTTGACAGCTTTTACAGCATCATCC
>JAUNEM010000140.1 GCA_030525515.1 Eubacteriales bacterium | reverse complement strand
TCTCTGCTCTTCTTCTCGCCGCTTCTTGTCTTCTGCTTTCTTTTTGGCTTTCTGGCCGACATAGCAGTAGGTCGTGGGCTGGGTACCCTTTACGAAGTATTCGTTGTAGGCGTGTGGGCAGTAGCCGCTGATTGCCAGCAGACCGGAATCGGGGCAGACGAAGGCGGTGGTGATGCCGCTGGGCATCTTGAATTCAGAGGCCTTTTTGTTGGCGGGGATATTGGACATGATCTGACGCCAGATGATCATGGCCAGGGATTCTTCCTCTTTGGAGAGCTTGATGTTGTTATCATATCCCGCCCAGACGGTCGCTGTGTAGTTGGGAGTGAAGCCCGCGAACCAGACGTCGTTGCTTTCTTCGGTCGTACCTGTCTTGCCGGCGACATCTGTCGTGGTAAAGTTGGCGACCATGCCTGTTCCCTTGGTCAGGACGTCTTTCATGGCACTTGTCAGAAGAAAACAGGTCGTCTCTTTGAGTACGCGCTCTTTTTCAGGGTCGGTGTTGTCCAGGAGAACGACTTCCTCCTGCTGTTCGTTGGTTCCCTCTTTGGCGTTCTTGGATTCGGTGACACGGGTCACTTTGGTGTAGAGTCGGGGCTCAATGTATTTGCCGCCGTTCGCAATGGTGGAAAAGGCCGCGTTGAGCTCGATGTTGCGCACGCCGTAGGTGATTCCGCCGAGGGCCAGGGTCTGGTTGGCGTCTGAGAAGACTTCACCGTTGATCTCTTCATTGTCTATAAGTGTATTGATTCCGAGCTTTTCGGCGTATTTGATGCCGAGTTCAGGTGTGATTTCAGTAATAGTCTTGACTGCGTAAATATTGAGGGAGTCCTGGATCGCTTCGCGCATTGTGACGGTTCCGCGGTAGCCCTCATACCAGTTGTGGACCTCGACTCCGTTTTTGTAGGCATATTTTTCGTCCACCTGAGTGGTGGCAAGTGTGTAGGGGCTGCCGTTTTTCTTTGCGTCCTTGCTGTCAAGTGCCGCGGAGAAAGTACTGATGATTTTGAAAGTCGATCCGGGCTGGCGGGTTGTGTCGGTAGCCCGGTTGAGGGTCCGGCTGGCTTCCTTTTCGCCGCGTCCTCCAAGCATTGCCACGACATAGCCGGTATCCTGATCGGACACTGTCACGGAA
Organism: Eubacteriales bacterium; assembly: GCA_030525515.1. Lineage (GTDB taxonomy): Bacteria > Bacillota > Clostridia > Lachnospirales > Lachnospiraceae > CAG-791. Next base: position 5,858 of record JAUNEM010000140.1, on the reverse strand, counting down.
ATATTCGGCTGAGGCGCAAGCTCATAGTTATCCTCATAGGAATCCTCCGGCCCCATGACGGACTTGCGGAAGGCCTCGATGTCTTCCTTTGCCCGGGATTCGGACGTGTACATGATGCTGTAGTCCTCGTCCTTCTCCATAAAATACGCCTGCATACTGTTGCTGTCGTAATTGGTCTGGGTGCCGTCCGGCGCTGTGACGGTCAGGGCATAGTTGAGATAATATTTTGTATCCCTGGGGAAGTTGCCGGATTTCTCACCGCACTGCTTGTCGACGATCGCCTGGATGCTGGAGTCCTGTGTGGAGTAGATCCTGAGTCCGCCGCTGTAGAGAAGGCTATAGGCCTGGGCTTCGGTGAGCGGCTCTCCGTTGTTGAGGGTGCTGTCCTTCATGAGGTCTTCATCCTGAAGATCCCGCAGGACCTGACGGATCAGCGCGTCGACGAAATAGGAGTTGGCCTTGTTATCCACCTTTTCCTTTTCGTGGTTGACGGAGTCGATCGTTTTGTATACATCTTCCTTCAAAGCGTCCTGGTATTGCTCGTTCGTGATGTAGCCCTGCGCGAGCATATGGTCGAGGACGACTTCCTGGCGCTCTCTGTTGTTTTCGGGATACTCGATCGGATCATAGGCACTGGGATTCTGTGTGATGCCTGCGAGCACAGCGCACTCCGCAATGGACAGATCCGCGGCGTGCTTGTCAAAATATCTCTGCGAGGCGGCCTCGACGCCGAGGGTGTTGTGGCCGAGGTTGATCGTGTTGAGGTAATTCAGGAGAATTTCCGACTTGTCCATGGTCTCTTCGAGCTGGTAGGCCAGATACTGCTCCTGGATCTTGCGCTTGATTCGCTCCTGCGTGGTCTCGCTGGTCCAGTTGGTGAAGACATTGTTCTTGATCAGCTGCTGTGTGATGGTACTGGCGCCTTCGGAGAAATCAAAGCCGTTGGTAACACCGACATAGATGGCTCTGAAGATACCCGGAATATCGATTCCTCTGTGCTCGTAAAACCGCTCATCCTCTATCGCGACAAAGGCGTGCTCAAGATCGAGCGGGATCCCTTCCCTGGTGACAGGGATCCGGTTGGAATCTGTCGAGACCAGAGTGGCAGTCGTCTTCCCGGCTTTGTCATAGACGAAAGTGGAATAGCCCTTGGGGCTGACATCGATGCTGCCTATATCCGGAGAAACCTCGAGAATGCCTTTGTAGGTGCCGTAGACAGCGCTTGCTCCGATGACACTGACTCCCGCCACAGCCGCGAGAAGAATTGTGGCAGCCAGAATTTTCAGCCTGGAGAAGCGCTTTTCTCCGCGGGCGTGCAGCTCACGCTTTTTTCTGTTCAGATTTTTTTTATTGAAAACCATAAATGGAATTCCTTCCTGTCCGAGAGGGACATCATTGTGAACACAGCCTGTGCCCACAAAGAATATAATTGATAACATTTAGTTGGGAAATGATCTGATCTTACATTATATATGAGACCATAATAATGAGACCATAGCAACCATTATACCAAAACTGCCTTTTATATGAAACACGAAAAATATGAAAAACTGGTTACCAAAAACAATGCAAAAACCATGACAATCCTGTGTTTTCGCGGAGCAGCGCGCAGCTTTAATTACACATGCATGGGAACAGGAGGTCATAACCATAACTTAACCGCAACCATAACTACAAGTATGACACTTTTTTCACCAAAACAGTTTTTTGATGGTATACTATGATGTAAAGGTCAAAAGGGGCTCAGGAAAACCCGGTGGAAATCTGTTTTCTGTATAAAATTCTTTGTGTATAAACTTTCTGTATAAAAAGGAAAGCAGGACAGAATTACCATCGGACACAAGCCCTTTTCATCTGTAAAAGCTGTATGAAAGAAGGCTGTGACAAAGCATAGAAGGGAGCGTCGATGGCGTCTGAATATCTGACGATCCGGGATCCCGGAAAAGGTGAATACGAGGAGAAGAAATCCCGTTTTCTGGGAGAAGCGGTTCCCGTGTCCTCCGAAGAGGAGGCGGCTGAATATATCGCCGGGGTGCGGAAAAAATACTATGACGCGCGTCACCACTGCTACGCATGGGTCCTTGGAGAAGGCGGAGAACGCAAAAAATCCGCGGACGACGGCGAGCCGTCCGGGACCGCCGGACAGCCGATCCTGAAGGTGATCGAGGGGAGCGGCTGCACCAATGTGCTCGTGATTGTGACCAGGTACTTCGGCGGAACCCTGCTCGGAACAGGGGGCCTGGTGCGCTCCTATACACAGGCGGCGCGCGCAGCCCTGGACAAGGCCGGAAAAGTGCGTATGTGCCTCTGCCGGCAGCTGGCCGTGACGGTGGACTACAGTGCCCTGGACCGCCTGCTCTATGAACTCAGGCGGGAGGGGATCGAGATGGGAGAGACGGAGTACGGCGCTCAGGTCACCCTCCATCTGACAGTCGAATCGGCTGACTCGGAAAAACTGATCAGGACGATTACGGCGCTCACAAGCGGAGCGGCAGTCATTGAGCAGGTCTCGGAGGGATTTTGCCCGATCGGAACCTGATATTTCATATAAAAATATAATAAAATAAAAATTGCAGAAAGGGGGCATCATGGAAGATAGAAATCAGGAATATGAAAAACTGCTCCGGGAACTGCTTGAATCGAGACAGTACACGAAACTGAGACAGACCTGCGCCGATATGCAGACCGCGGATATTGCCGCAGTCATGGACAATATGGAAGATGAGGAGTCCCTGAAGATTTTCCGAATCCTTCCCAAGCAGATGGCGGCGGATGTCTTCGCCGATCTGGAGATTGATGATCAGCAGTACATTATCCAGTCCCTGTCGGACCGTGAAGCGTCCGGGATCATCGATAATCTGATGGCAGATGACGCGGCGGATTTCCTCGAAGAGATGCCCGCCAACGTCGTCAAAAAGATCCTCAGCAATGCACGCCCTGACACGCGCGCCGACATCAACCACCTGCTCAGGTATCCGGAGGATTCGGCAGGAAGCATCATGACGGTCGAGTATGTCGACCTGAAGGAGAGCATGACCGTCAGGGATGCCATTGAGCGAATCCGCAAGATCGGTCTCGACAAAGAGACTGTCAATGTGTGCTATGTCGTGGATCCTCAGCGGGTGCTGCTGGGAACGGTCGCCCTCCGCTATCTGGTCATGGCTGACCCCGACACTGTGATCGGGGAGATGATGAATGAGAACATCATCAGCATCAACACCATGACTGACCAGGAGGAAGCCGCCATGGCTTTCCAGAAATATGACTTCACAGCCATGCCGGTGGTAGACAACGAGAACCGAATGGTCGGCATCATCACCATCGATGATATCGTCGATATCATCCAGGAAGAGGCCACAGAGGATATCGAAAAGATGGCAGCTATCCTGCCTACCGACCGCCCCTATTTTAAAACGGGCATTTTTGAAACCTATAAGGCCAGAATGCCCTGGCTCCTTTTTCTCATGATTTCGGCGACTTTTACCGGCGCGATCATCACACGGGCGGAGGGCGCCCTGGCCAGATACGTGATCCTGACCGCCTATATTCCCATGCTGATGGACACCGGAGGAAACGCGGGCTCCCAGGCAAGTGTTTCCATTATCCGTGGTATTTCCCTGGGAGAAATCGAATTCGCCGAAATGATCAGGGCGGTGTGGAAAGAAATCCGTGTGGCGGCCCTTTGCGGTCTGACCCTGTCAGCCTGTAATTTCGCCAAGCTTCTGATCATAGACCGGATTCCCATCACGGTGGCCCTGATCGTCTGCATGACCCTCGTTGTGGTTGTTCTTGTAGCCAAGGTCATCGGCTGCGTGCTGCCTCTGACGGCGGAGCATATCGGTTTTGACCCCGCAGTCATGGCCAGTCCCTTTATCACGACCATCGTGGACGCGATCTCCCTGACGGTCTATTTCACGATCGCCAAGATAGTTCTGCATATTTAAGGCGGAGCTGTATAATACAGGACCGTTCCGCATATATAAGGACTGATCTGCATAGATAAGGTCCTGTAAATGATAAGAGGAAAAAAATGATTGACGTATTTGGCACCATAGGCCCCTCCTGCAGCTCGCAGGAGACCCTCACAGAGATGTTTCGCGCGGGAATGACCGGAGTCAGGCTCAATCTCTCCCACATCACCCTGCGCGAAAGCGCTGAACAGGTTGAAAGGCTGCATGCCGCCGCCCGCGCTGCCGGGGTGAAACCCATCTTTCTGATCGATATGCAGGGCCCGGAGCTGCGGATCAGCCGCATGAAAGAGGCTCTGGAGCTGCACGAGAAGCAAAAGGCAGTGCTGGTCTGTGAAAAAACAGAAGAAAGGGACCGTCAGAAATATGTCGAAGAGGGGACGCCGGTTATTCCGGTACCGGAGGTTGTCTGTTCTCCATTGGAAAAGGGAATGGAAGTGCTCCTTGACGACGGCAGGATCAGCCTGAGGATCACAGAGGGAAGGGGTGATCACGCGGCGGCGGAGGTTGTCAGAGGGGGAATCCTCACCGGACGCAAGAGCGTCAAAGTGCCCGGCCTGGACATCTGGATGCCGACGATGACACATGCGGACATTGAAAATATCCGTGACGCGGCTTCTTTCAACGTGACAGGCATCATGCAGCCCTTTGTCCGAAACAAAGAAGATCTCACGACAGTGCACAAAATCCTCAAGGAGAACGGAGGAGCCGACTTGCGGGTGGTTGCAAAGATTGAAAACAGTGCGGGGATGGCAAAGATTGGCAGTCTGCTGCCTCACTGTGATGGAATCTGTATCGCCAGGGGAGATCTGGGAAACGACATGCAGCTCTGGGAACTGCCCGAGGCACAGAAATTTATTTCCGCCGCCTGCCGCAGATATTATAAATATTTTATGGTAGCGACCCAAATGCTCACGAGCATGACAGACTGTGCTGTGCCCACCAGAGCTGAGGTCAATGACATTTTCAACACGGTATTGGACGGTGCCTCAGGTGTTATGATCACCGGTGAGTCCGCAGTGGGAAAGTATCCTGTGGAGGCGATCCGCTATCTGGCGTATACTGCCCGCAGAGCAGAAATATACAGAGAAAAAGTGCGAAAGTGAAGTGAAGGAGTTGTGAGAGCACCCGGGTGCTCCCGCACGGGAGGTGAGTATGAAGTGTCCTTATTGCGGAAGTGATGATACGAGAGTGTCGGATTCGAGACCGGTGGAGGAGAGCAACTCCATCCGCAGGCGCAGGGTCTGCGATGCCTGCAAGCGCAGGTTCACGACCTATGAGAAGATTGAGATGATTCCCATGATTGTGATCAAAAAAGATAACAATCGCGAGCCCTATGACCGCTCCAAAATAGAGGGAGGAATCCTCAGGGCCTGCCACAAGCGCCCGGTCAGCATCAACCAGATCAAACGCGTCGTAGACGAGATTGAAAAGGAGATATACGACCGCGAGGAAAAGGAGATTTCCAGTTCGGAAATCGGAGAGCTTGTGATCAAGAGAGTCCACAGTCTGGATCCCGTCGCCTATGTGCGGTTTGCCTCTGTATACAGAGAGTTCAAGGATGTCAGCACTTTTGTCGAGGAGCTCGGAAAGCTCCTGGAGCAGGACAAGATCAGCGGCATCAAATAAGGAAAGAAAAATTCAGGACTCGCTCGCGGGTCTTGCGCACCGTAAAATAAACCGGCTCCTGCCATATTCCGGCCGGTACCTGTTATAAAAATGTCCGCGAATGTACAAAAAATGTCCGCAAATGCCCGGTGAGTCCGGCATTTGCGGACATTTTTTCTGCTGCTTAAACACAGGTAAATCCAGGGATCCGTTAAAACATAAATCCAGGGACCTGCTTAAACACAGGTAAAATTAAGAACTTTGAAGATTCTGGCCATCACG
>JAUNEM010000139.1 GCA_030525515.1 Eubacteriales bacterium | reverse complement strand
ACGCTCTCGCTGTCGGAAACCATAGCCATACCGACGTTCCACCATGCGCCGTAACCGTCAGTCATGGTCTTCGGAACAACCTTGAGGTCGAACAGGCAGGCAACAGTCTGCTTCCTGGAGTCGATGATCGCGTCACGCAGCTCTTCGACGCTCTTGCAGGAATAAGTCTTCATGCCGTAAGCTTCGCCGATCTTGGTGTAATCTGTGGGAACCAGATCTCCGCAAGGCTTCTTGCCGTCGGTGTAACGGAACTCTGTAGCGATGGAGCCGATACCGTGGGTCATCTCCAGGTTGTTGATGCAGCCGAATCCGCAGTTGTCGAAGACCAGGATGTTGGTCTTGCGCTTCTCCTGCATGATGGTGCCCAGCTCGGAGTTGAGCATCTGGAAACCGGAGTCACCGATGCAGGTGTACTCTTCGACATCGGGCTCAGCCATCTTGACGCCGAGGGATGCGCCGACTTCATAACCCATGCAGCTGTAGCCATACTCTACATGGTAGCCGCCGCGCTTGTCGGTCTTCCATACACGCTGCATGCAGCTGGGAAGGGAACCGCCGGCAGTGATGATGATGTCATCGGGACCCATGCAGGCACGCAGGGTAGCGAGCGCTGCAGTCTGGGTGAGAGATGTGCCGTACATACGGACGAATTCCGGAACAGTCCTGGGATCTCTGGGCTTAATGATGGGCTCGAAGTCCTCGCCTGTGCAGACGATGCCGCCGAGACGCTCAAGCTCTGCATCCCACTCAGCCTTGGCATCAGCGATCTCGTTGGTGTATGCACTCTTGTAGCCCTTGGCGCGAAGAATCTCAGCCAGAGCAGCGACAGTGACCTTGGCATCGCCGACAGCCTTGACAGCGTCGAACTTGTATGCATGGTAACGGCTGTTGTTGATGGAGACAAAGCGGACGCCTTCCTTCTGGAAGAGCCACTTGGAGCTGGTGGTGAAGTCGCTCATTCTGGTGCCGATCGCGATAATGCAGTCAGCATCCTTGGCCAGCTTGTTGGAAGCGGAGGTGCCGGTCACGCCGATACCGCCGAGGCAGTAAGGATGGCTGGACTTGCAGGCGCTCTTTCCGCCCTGGGACTCGCCGAAGGGGATGCCGAACTCTTCGCAGAAGTTCTCGACCACTTCACCGGCCAGAGAGTAGCGGACGCCGCCGCCGACGATAACCAGGGGCTTCTTGGAAGCAAGGATCTCAGCCGCGACATCTTCCAGCTCTTCCTGTACAGCGACAGGACGGGTGATGCGGTGAACTCTCTTCTTGAAGAAGCTCTCGGGATAATCGAAGTACTCACCCTCAACGTCCTGAGGAAGGCCGATGGAAACCGCACCGGTCTCAGCGGGATCCGTGAGGACGCGCATAGCGTTGATCATAGCGCTCATCAGCTGCTCAGGCCTCTGGATGCGGTCCCAGTATTTGACTACGGGCTTGAAAGCATCGTTAGTGGTCGTTGCAAGGCTGTTGGACTGCTCGAGCTGCTGCAGAACGGGATCGGGCTGTCTGGAAGCGAATGTATCTGCGGGGAACACCAGCAGAGGAATGTTATTGACAGTAGCTGTTGCGCAGGCAACTACCATGTTTGCGGAGCCGGGGCCTACGGAAGCAGCGCAGGGGATGATCTTCTTGCGGTCATTCTGCTTTGCGAAAGCGGTTGCTGCGTGGCACATACCCTGCTCATTGCGGCCCTGCATGACGTGGATGCCGCCGGGATTGCGGTCGAGAGCCTCACCGAGGCCGACTGCGATGCCGTGTCCGAAGATTGTAAAGAAATCCTCTACGAACTTGGTCTCTTCACCGTCCATGCAGACGTACTGGTTGTCAAGGAACTTGACGATTGCCTGTGCGGTTGTCAGTCTGATTGTTTTTTCCATAAATTACCTTCCCTTGTCTAAAATGTGCCTGCGGTTATACCCTGATCCCCGCAGGCACGTATGAAAAAAACTCAATAAGTTACTAAATTATTTTGCTATATTTAAGATTGTGATTACACGATCATGTAGCCGCGGATCAGCTGGACAAGGCTGTCATAGCCGCCCAGGAACTGCTTCATGGTTGCAAGGAACGCGCCGTAGTGCTGGAACTCTTCGGGCTTGAGGCCGTCGGGCTCATAAGCCTGGATGAACTCAGGGAGCTGCTTGAGGCAGTTGAGATAGAACTCATCAACGGGCTTGTCCATGTTGTTCTCGATCTTGATCCAATCGCAGTTCGCGAACTTTCTCTGCCAGTCAGAGGTGATGGTGAAGATGATGTCGCCGCCGAGGAAATCAACATAGTGGTGATAGTTTCTGTAAGCAGCGGTCAGCAGAGTTGTGCGGAAGCCTCTCTCTTTGTAAACCTTGTAAGCGTTCTTCATAACAGCGACGCCTGCCAGGTCAAGTGCCTCGGCGGGAATGCAGATATCGCTTGCCTTGACAACGTTCTTCAGATAGTCATCTGTACGGCCGATCATGATGGTGCAGACGGGGTGCATCCAGGAAGTATCAAGGCCTTCAGCCTCTCTTCTCTTGAGACCGCGCTCAACTGCCTCGCCGACTGCGACTGCCTGTGCGCATGTGAAGGAAACGGTTGCGTTGATGGAGATTCCGCGATAGGTCAGCTCCTCGAACGCCTCGACGCCTGCCTTGCTGGTAGGAGCCTTGATCTGGCTGTTGGGAACCAGAGCTGCGAGCTTGCAAGCCTGCTCGACCATGAGGTCTTTGTTGCAGTAATACTTGGCATTGGTCTGGAAGGAGATGCGGCCCTTCTGGCCATGAGACTCTTCAAACATAGGAAGAAGGAGCTTGGAAGCCTTTGTACCGAGCTTGCCGATGATATCCCATGCGACATCATCTTCTGTCCATGTGGGATTGTCAGCGATCACCTGCTTGATGGTGTCTTCCCAGTCAGAAAGCTCTTTCTTCAGAACGTTGCCGACGATAACAGGGTTGGTTGTTGCGCCGGAGCCGCCGTTCTCGATCGCGTATGCCAGCTCTTTGCAGCTGCAGGAGTCATTCCAGAACTCGGTCTGAGGGAATGTTGTTACCATTTCGTTTAACTTAGACATCTTTTTACCCCTTTCTTATGAGTTAGTTAAAAAATAATTGCTATCTACAATTTTACCACATCCAAAACTTATTGGCAAAAAACCATGAAAAACAATCTTGCGTGCTGTTTGCGTGCATCATTTGTTTTTTCTTTCTGAAATAAGAATAGCACGCATGCATTGTGCGTGCAAGTGTTATTTTTATTTCTTTTCCCTTTTCTCCATTATGCACAATTTGAGGTGCCCTTATTTGTGCAAAATTGAAGATGCCCTCGCTTTGTTTTGATAAATAGAAGCAGCCCGCTCTTGCAGGAGAGCCCTGAAAGCCTCATTTTCTCTGAAATATCGACTATCCTTCCCTTTCATTTCAGTTTTGTCCGAGGACATGCTTCTATTAGTATGAATATTTCCAGATTCAGGAACTTCCCTCGCTCCATCTCCCGGACCGCATTTGTTCGTCGGATCCGCCTCTGCGTGCAATTACCTGATTTTATGCACGCAAAAAATTTTTTGCACGCAAAAATCCGGCCGGGTTATTTCTCCGGCCGGATTCAAAAATCATACTATTTACTGAGTTCAGTTTTTTCCGGATTCCGCTGTGATCACTGCAAAATCAATCCATAAAATGATCTGACATGTCCTTGCATTGATTGCGTGAGAACAGCCGATTCACTACGAAGTCTCACAGCAAAGTCCCGCTTTAGACTCTCATGGCAGAATCCCTGAGCAAAATGTGCCCGCGCAAAACCTGCCCGGTAAAATCTGTTTATGCCTCGATCTCGGAAAGCTTGACGGGTCTGCCTTCCTTGAGGGACTTCTTGGCTGCGATCGCGATGCGGACGGGCTCGAGACCGTCCTTGCCGCCGACAGGGACTTCCTTGTCGTTCAGGACTGCGTCGACAAATGCCTTCTCCTCAGCGACGAACGCGTCGTTGTAGCGCTCCAGGAAGAAGTAGGTGGGCTTTGCGGACTCAACAGACTCAGCGGTGCTGATGAAAGCTTCGTTCTCAAGGTGGTTGTTATCCTGAACAGCGCCCTTCTCGCAGAGGACTTCGACACGCTGGTCATAGCCGTAAGGAGCCTGGCGGCAGTTGTCGATGACGCCGATCGCGCCGTTCTCGAACTTCAGGGTGACGATCGCTGTGTCGACATCGTCATACTCGGCATAGCCGGGATCGGTCAGGACTGCGCCTGTCGCGGAAACTTCCGTGACATCGCTGCCGGACAGGTAGCGGACCATATCGAAGTCGTGGATCATCATGTCGGTGAAGATACCGCCGGAAACTGCGACATAGGACATGGGCGGGCCTGCGGGATCGCGGGAGCAGACCTTGACGACATAGGGCTTGCCCAGCTTGCCGGACGCGACTACGTCACGGACTGCCTTGTGGCTTCTGTCGAAGCGGCGGACGAAACCGACCTGGAGCTTGACGCCTGCCTTGGCAACCTCTGCCAGAGCTTCGTTGATCTTTGCGACTTCTGTGTCGATGGGCTTCTCGCAGAAGATGTGCTTGCCGGCCTTGGCAGCGCGGATCATGAACTCTGCGTGTGTGTTGGTGGAGGAGCAGATAAATACTGCATCCACGTCAGCTGCGGAAAATACGTCCTCGGGATCCTTGGAGCAGCGGGAAATGCCGATGCTCTTTGCCCACTCTTCCATCTTCTCATTCATGAAAGGATCCGCAACGATCACGACCTCTGCATCCGGAACGAAGTTCTGGATGTTTGTGCCGTGCAGATTACCGATACGTCCTGCGCCGAGAAGGCCGATTCTGAGTTTTTTAGCCATGCTTTTCTCCTTCTAAATCACACAATAAGTAAAAAAATGATTTGGTGCCTCTTGCCGGTATTGCCCGGCATATCTGCCACAGGACGAAACATTCCTGTAACACCCCCTTATAAGCTTCTGTCACGCAGGCATCCCGGCTTTCCAAAACCGGTGGAATCCTCTGTCTGCCGCAGAAGTGCCCGGATACACATTTTCACGTGCCATAAATGTGCGCAAAAAAGAATGTATATGTTCAAAAAAATTATACAAAAGCCATACTTTCATGTCAAGGAAGCAGGAGCAGTATCCTGTAGTGTAACCTTACGCCTGTAACCTTACGGCTCCTGAGAACGTGACAATAACATGCGGATTTGCTCTCACCCGGGAAATCCGCCCGCCCTGTGCCGCTGTCACAGATTGTCTTTTGTCTTGATGATAATATCTGTCAGAATCATTTCCGCAGGAGGCTGTATCTTTTTCTGCAGCAGATCCGCCAGAATATGGGGCGGACGGTATCCCTGCACATAGCCGTTCTGGTCGATCAGAAAATCCGCGAAGTTCTCCCTGAGCGCCCTCTCGTTTCTGGGTGTCTGGTCATAGATCACCACATAAGGCCTCTTCTCCGGTTTCAGTGACTGGAAGGCTTTCTTGATCCCCGCCTGTCCTCCTGAAACCGTCAGGATTCCGTTCAGGTCCGGGATTGTATGCATGGTGTTCACGATGATCTTTTCCACTTCCTCGGCATCATCAAAACTTCCCTGCACGCCGACAACTTCCATCTCCGGGCAGGAGTCCTTCAATTCCTCAATAAAGCCCGCCACTCGGGAGTTGTTGGAGTGGTTGGTAAAGTACCCGGTGATGACCAGCACCTTGCCGGTCCCCCCGGTCATCAGTTTCATCAGACCTGCAGCCGTTCGCCCGCTCTTCTTGTTGTCCATGCCGACAAAGCAGATGCGCTTTGTACCGACAATGTCCGAGTTGAAAGTCACGACAGGTATCTCCTCCTGTTCAATGACCCTGTTGATCTCAACCCTGACCGCCTCGCTGTCCACAGGCATGAGCGCAAGCCCGTCAATCCCCTCAGACACAAGCTCCCGGATTGCGCGGATCTGTTCCTTCTCATCAACTGACATGCTTTCTTTCAGGATCACTTCCACTCCGCGGTCCCGCAGTTCCTCGGCAGCCTCCCGGATTCCCTGATTAATCTTGATCATGAAGGAGGCGCCCGCAAGCTGCGTCACTATTCCGATCCTGCAAATCTTCTTTTTCCCCGGCCCGGTCTTCCTGGGCTTCTTAATGTATCCCAGTTCTTCCGCAATCTGTCTGATGTTCTGTGCCACATCAGGGTCCACTCTCCCCCGGTTGTTCAGCGCCCGGTCTACAGTTCCCCTGGACACACCCGCGGCATCCGCGATCTGCTGTATGGTAACTGCCACTTTTTCTCTCCTTATGTGTCTCTTCTGCGTGCATTTTTATCTATAATTCATATTATAACAGGTTATAACAGGTTTTGCACGCATCACACCAGCACACACGGGAAATAAAAAAAGCACCGCACAGGCGGTCTGCCTGTGCGGTGTAAGGAAGGGTAACGGGGCTGCTGCTGAATTCCAAAGTAATCTGATCTTTATGCTTCTGCAGCAGCGGAAACAACAAAAGAATGTTTTACATTTTTTGTATTAACATCTCGGTTCGGCACATTCTCAGCGCCACTTCCCTTCTTCAGGAAATATAGGGTTCTGCCTTGAAATTATGCCTCGATCTCGGAAAGCTTGACAGGTCTGCCTTCCTTGAGGGACTTCTTGGCTGCGATCGCGATGCGGACGGGCTCGAGACCGTCCTTGCCGCCGACAGGGACTTCCTTGTCGTTCAGGACTGCGTCGACAAATGCCTTCTCCTCAGCGACGAACGCGTCGTTGTAGCGCTCCAGGAAGAAGTAGGTGGGCTTTGCGGACTCAACAGACTCAGCGGTGCTGATGAAAGCTTCGTTCTCAAGGTGGTTGTTATCCTGAACAGCGCCCTTCTCGCAGAGGACTTCGACACGCTGGTCATAGCCGTAAGGAGCCTGGCGGCAGTTGTCGATGACGCCGATCGCGCCGTTCTCGAACTTCAGGGTGACGATCGCTGTGTCGACATCGTCATACTCGGCATAGCCGGGATCGGTCAGGACTGCGCCTGTCGCGGAAACTTCCGTGACATCGCTGCCGGACAG
>JAUNEM010000324.1 GCA_030525515.1 Eubacteriales bacterium | reverse complement strand
CCCTGCTGCAATAATGAAATCGTCCGCTTATCCTGTTTCAATCATTAAATCGTTAACTTTCCCATTGCAATAATAATAGCATAAAGAATACACAAAATGCCTGTGCCGGGGAAATCAGCCGGGACCCAACTGAAATTTAACCGAAACCCGGGATGAAACAGCGGGCAGAAACAGTTGAAACAGCCGGTAAAAGCAGGGGAAACAGCCTCCTGGTCAGTGTTCTGAGCACAGGGATACAAGAGGCAGAAACAGTTGAAACAGCCGGTAAAAGCAGGGGAAACAGCCTCCTGGTCAAAGTCTGGGATTAGGAAAACAAAAGGTAAAACCTGTCTCCCGGGACAGGGATCGGGGGCAGGAAAATGTTACAGAACAAATTTGCATCCAGTTTGCTTTTGCGTGTTTTTTAGCGCGAAAAACAGGACTTTATCGGGAAATTAAGATGAATTTTAATAAATACCGGTTAAGTCTTGTAAAATGTAACAAAAATGTTACAATATTTTTATCGCACAGTGTAAAGCCGCCGTATGTATTTTGACGGAGGTCATTGTGTGATGTCTTTTTTCTATATATGGATTTTTTTAAAAAGAATACCGGATCCCTCACGGATAGACCGTGGGATCAGCTCATTTCCGGCAGGCTGTCGGAGATGGTCTTACGGAGCGGCGGTAAGGAAAACGGCTTGCGGCTTATGCGGACTGATTCTTAAGTCCGCCGCAATTCTCCTGTTTCTCATCCTCATGTGCGGCTGCGGAAGGAGTGCGTCGGAACCCGTTCTTGAGCTTGTTCCCACAGCGGGCGGAAGCTTTGATTTTTCGAGAGGCGATGAAAACAGGGGAGAAGAATCTGTTGGTTCTGTCCGGGTCGGGGAGAAGCGGGAGGAATCTTTTTCCGGCTCAGTCCTGAATGGGAAAAAACTGGAAGAGAAATCTGCCGGCTCTGCAGAAGATGCGGAGAAGCGGCATGAGAATTCCACCGGATCTGTGTCAGAGGATGGGAATCTGGAAAAAGGGGAAGAGAAGTTCCCCACGGGGTCTGCGAAAGCAGGCGCGGCCGGCGCCGTGGCAGAATCAGAATCCGGGAATTCCGAAAGTGGAGAGGAGATTCCGGAGGAAAACGGGGCTTCAGGTGAGTTGACAGTCCACGTCTGCGGGGCGGTGAAAAAAGAGGGAGTGTATTCGCTGCCGGAGGGCAGCCGGATCAGCGACGCAGTCGAGGCGGCCGGCGGATTTGATGTAAAGGCGGATACTTCCTTTTTGAACCTGGCTATGAAGCTGGAGGATTCCTGGCAGATTCGTGTACCGACCGTGGAAGAGGCGAAGACGCTGAGAGAAAAAACGGGTGGAGCTTATGACGCGGATTCTTCATTTTTCTCAGGAGTCGGAAGGAGTGCAGTTGTCAGCGGAACAGGCACAGTTGTTTCCGGAGGGTCTGCAGGCGTGACTGGTGCCTATGTCTCCGGAGGATCTGCGGGCGGAACAGGTACAGAAGCCCGGAATCCGGAGAAGGGAAGCGGCTCACCTGACGGCGGGCAGAAGATCAACATTAATACGGCATCCGAGGAAGAACTGACCGGGATACCCGGAGTAGGAGAGAGCAAGGCAAAGAGGATCGTCGAGTACAGGGAACAGAACGGAAGGTTCGAATCGATCGAGGATATCATGAAGGTCACCGGAATCAAGGAGAACAGCTTTCGGAAAATGCGCGATTACATCACTGTTTGATCCAATCAGAGGACGATGCGCGAAGAAGAAAACATTCTTTTGTAGGAGA
>JAUNEM010000138.1:4434-7048 GCA_030525515.1 Eubacteriales bacterium | reverse complement strand
ACTGTTCAGTGATTTTGCCAGGCACCGGCCACCCGGCCCCGGAACACAAAATTTTACTGACACCGGTCATCCGGGCCGGGAACCGGAAAATACACTGACACCGGTTATCCGGACCGGGGCAGGCAACTGCACTTACAGTTCAATATTACTCAGCAGCAACATGGCTGCCGCACAGACCGGAAGAGGATTGTGCGGCAGCCTTTGTGATGACCGCCAGCCCTTTCCGTCAGCCCTTGCATCCAATCCGGATCTGCAGTGACTTTTTCAAATGGAAAAATGCTATATACAGAAACTGCGTTTGTGAATTATAATAAATTTATTGCAAAAACCGTACCCTCATGTCTGAAATAGTAGAGATGAAACAGGATTTTTCATTTGTAAAGGAAGAACACTTCCGGAAAAAAACGAGTCTTGCAATTTCTATGATCACATACGACACAGGACCTTCAGGCTCCGGACGACACGCCAGTCCTTTACCGGAATAAACATTGTTTGTGATACAGCTTGGAAAAACCAGTGCAGAATTCTGGATCCAGACCTGCACCGGTTTTTTTGTACAGGCTCCGCTGAGATGCCTCGACGGGGAAAGTAGCGGAAGCGCGAAGCCGCCCTGCCGGGGAAGGCCTCGGAAGCGCGAAACCGGATCGAAGGCACTGCGTCACATCAGGCAGCAGAGAGATCTCAGACTGCAAGAGGAACAGAGAATATGACAGAAACCGACAGAGAGCACATTTCGATCAGGGAGATGTTGGAAAAGAACGGGATGGACCTGTCCGATTCCGTGTATTCGGATTCGGCGATGGCGGATTTCGTGGTGCCCGCCTCAGGTACGTGGAAGTTAAAAAAGGAGAGCCTTGAAGACAGCGAGTACAGCAGAATCATCCAATACAGAAAAACAAAGAAAGCTCATTCGGAGCGCTGCGGGGCAGAGGATCTGGAAAAGCGGATGGATGCGATCTCCGAGGAGATGCACCGCATGCTGGAAGAAGGGGGAAGCAGGGAACAGCCTGCCTTTATCGCACTTGGAAAGCAGAAAAAGTCTCTTCGGAAAGAGCGAAAAGCAATTCTGGAAAAAGCTTCCGGAGAAGCCTGTCTTTCTCTCTTCGGGAAAGAACTTCCGGATGGAGTCCTGCATTCCTGCTGTTTTAATGAAAGTCTGTGGGCATTCGGTCTGGACGAGATCCTGGATGCCCGGAATATTATGGAAACAAGTGAGTATGCACTTATGGCGGATCGGCCATGGTTTACGGTAAACCTGGAAAGTCTCAGGAAGCCCTTTGCAGGCGAAGAAAAGGTGGGCGTGGAGGGAGGCCCCTGCCTTTTCGGCACCGATGAACTTCATTTTTCTTTTACCATGAAGGACGGCAGCATCAGACAGTTTGATTACAATACCCGGCAGGAGATCCTTCCGGACAGAGAGTTTTTGCAGGGTACCTCCATGGAGCTTTTTGACTTCATGGAGGAGGAGTGCGGGAATATCGCGGCTGCTTCCCTTGACTGCCCCAAGAGGAGTATTACAGTGGATGAGTACGAAATGCTGAAATACATCCTCCTCGTGGCAAAATACCTTGATGCCAGGGCGGTCGTGACCATACCTGACTTTTCCTATGACAAGACCTTCGTCTCTATGTTTTCAGGTCTTGACCCCGGTGTTTATGAGGGCTTTCACGAGGCCTTCCGCAGGGAATGCCTCCGGATGAGCGACCTCATGATTGACACGACGAAGAAGCTGGCTCTACAATACGGAGTGGACGACTACGTGATACTTCACAGCAGGAACGAAGAGCTTCTGGACATTTTTTATGAGAAGCGGGAGCCTTTCTGTGCCGACAAATATGCCAACCGGTTTCTCACCTCCCGAAACGGACTCAGGGATGCCCTGCTGGATTACATCTGCATGCCGGCCTTTCCCTATTACCTGTTCGGCATCCGGGAAATCGTAGAGGTGAACCGGATCGATGAGTTCTATTCCATTCATAAGTGCAAAAAGATCCATCATTCCGCCATCAACCTGAACATGCTTCTTTTCCCGGAAAAAACGTGCAGAAACGGAAAAACATCCGGTTTTTTCGCAAAAATGGAAGACAAAGAATTTGTAGAATTTGTGTAGAAGCGGAGCGCGGAAGCTGTGCGGCAGCGGATTATTTCCAACAACAGAAAACAAAGAGTTTGTATAGGGCGGAGCACGGAAGCTGTACAGCATCGGGGTGGTCTGCAGTTTGTAAAACAACCAGGCAGGTACGTGCCGCTCGTGTCTGCCTGCGCCAAAGCCAGAGAATGATTTCATGAAAAGATATTTATCTAAAAAAGGAATTCTTTTATCCGATGTGGGCGTATGTCTCACGCTGGCAGTATTTTTTTTGCTGTTTAATATTTTCGGAATGAGGTTCGGGGACGCCGACCTGAGGGACGTGCCCCTGGGGATGGGATACATGGCCCTTCCCGTGGAAGATGACAGCGCTCTTCTCATAGACTCCGGAAAAAGCAGGATCCTGGGAGTGAAAGACGGCAGGGCCGCGTGGGAACTCTCGGTCGCGGCCGGCACCGGAGATTTCTATCAGGCGGAAAACCTCTGCATGGCCGGGGACGGGTCCTTTTACGTGCATTCTGTGGA
>JAUNEM010000138.1:0-4334 GCA_030525515.1 Eubacteriales bacterium | reverse complement strand
GCTTCTGGGATTTTGAGGATGCCTGGATCTATATGCAGAATTTCAGGCAGACCGGGGAGGGGGAGTTCTACGCGGTCGAAAAGAAAGGGCATCTTACAAGGTTCTCCAAGCAAGGGATCGAGACTGTCTACGATGCCGACGAACTCTCTCACGAGGTACTTTTCTTTGTAGAAGTTGATTCTGAGGGAAATGTTTATTACACAGACCTTTACAACGGAAGGGTCTGCAGGGTCATCGACAAAGGGAATTCGGAAGAAGTGTTCCGGGCGGCGGATTTCGGAGAAGAGGGCTCTGCGTTCGGGTCTATGACATCCCTGAAGACTACTTCTTCTTCCGGCGGGGATTATTTCGGCTTCATGCTGGACGGGAAGGCTCTGATTCTGAATGAAGACGGGGGAGCCTGTTTTTCCGCCGACAGCCTGAAAAGGGGGAGCACCCTGCGCTTCAAAGCTGCCAGAATGCGGATCATTCTCGCCATCAGTGCCTTGTATGCTGCCTATCTCGTCTTTCGGATCCTTTTCTATCTTCTTGAACACAAGCCGAAGCTCCGGACCATCTGGAAGATGGAAATCGCATTCGGCCTGTTCGCGGTAGTGATGACTTCGGTGCTTCTGGTCAGCCTGTCCACATCCTTTGAGAGAAGTTATATGGAAAGCCTGGCAAAGCAGGTTGAAAACCTTGCTCTCTCCGGCAGCAATATGATAGAAGCGAAATGGCTGAAGAAGATAGATAACATGTCAGATTTCATGGGGGAGGAATACCGGAACATTCTGGACGCTCTATATGGAGTCGCTGTAAAAAACCACGATTATAATGACAGGTTCGGAGCCCAGATGGAGATGCTGGACGAAGATGGAAGAGCATATGCCATCGCTTATTCCGACAGTTCCATAGGAGTCTATTATCCCCTGGATGAATATTCCGCGCAGGAGCTTGCCGGCATCTACGCTTCGGGAGAGGGACTGTATAATCTTTCCTCCGTCTTTGCCGGCGGAACCTTCATTTACGGCAGGGCCCCCGTTTTTGACGATCAGGGAAATGTTGCGGGAGTCCTGGATGTGGCGCTTGACAGTTACCGGGAGAGAGAGGCGCTCAGGGACAACGCCAGAAACATCATGATCAGCGCAGTGCTGTCCATCATCGTCATCATGTTCCTGATCAACGAGACCTTTTCCCTGGCAGATGGGAAAAAGAAGTATGAGGAAGGAACAAAGATCACCATCAGCGGCAGTGTCGTGCCCGTATATATGCTGCGGCTTGCGGCCTTCGGGGTCTGCTTCGTGCTCAACATGACGTCCTCCTTCCTTTCCGTATATACCTCCAGCTTCTGGAGTAAAGGGCTGGGGATCTCAGAGGCCATGGCGGGCGCGGTGCCTCTGTTCGCGAACGGAGTATTTTCCGCGCTGTCCGCGCTGGTCTGCCCCAGGCTGATGGAAAAGGCGGGATTCAGAAGGCTTGCCGCTGCCGGCATCTTGTGCAGCGGTGCGGGAGATCTTCTGGCGGGACTGTCCAGGGGATACCCTTCCATCGTCCTCGCGCTTCTGCTCAACGGCCTTGGATTCGGTATACTGATTAACTCCATCAGCATCACCATCGGGCGCATAGACAGTGACAAGGACAGGGAAAGCGGTTACGCAGGCTTTAACGCGGGATGCGTGGCCGGGGTCAACTGCGGCATGATCGTGGGATCCATTCTGGTATCCTTTATTGAATATCACCAGGTATTTTTCATCACATCCGCCCTCTGGCTTTCTCTGATCTTTCTGTTCTGGAATGTGGGCAGTACCATTCCGAAAGCGGAGCCTGCCCCCTCCGAGGAAAGGGTGTGGGGCAGGATGTCGCCGGCCGCGCTCCTGTATGCGGTCTTCGTGGTCATGCCTTATGCGGCAGTAGGGAGCTTTATGTATTATTATCTGCCGATCCTTGTGACATCCGGGGGATATTCGGAAGCATATGTATCTCTCCTGATGATGGTCTACGCCGTATGCGGTATCTTCCTGGGCAAGATGCTGGCATCAGTCATGTGGTCAAAGCTTGGCAGGCGCTCGGCCATCTTTGCGATCGTGCTCGCCCTTGTCGGGTGGGAGATCATTGCGGTATATCCCACCATGTCCATGGTGGCCATGGCCATGTTCTTCATCGGAGTATCCTTCAGCTTTGGCGTGAATGTAATGATGTACGCCTTCCTTTTGCAGAAGGGTGTTGCAAAAATGGGGCAGCATATGGCCGTAGGTGTCTATGAGTTCGCATCCAGGACCGGGCAGTGCGTGAGTCCTCTTGTCTGCAGCGCCTTGATGGGCGTGGGATTTGCCTACGGAATCGGTGTGTTCGCAGTGGGATGCATCGTCTTGTATTACATCATTACTTTCGCGACACGAAGGGCCAGAAGGGCAGAAACAGTCCACGAATAAACGCTGTAAGACTATGATTGCCGGTGCCAGCGTGCCGGCTCTGCCGAAATACTGTTGATTGCCGGTGCCCACGTGCCGGTTTCTGAGAGAACCTGCCCTGCGCGGTTCAATCCCGCTGAAAGCGTTAAGCCGTAAGAGGTTTTTATGATATGAATAAGAAGAAAAAAATGCGCCTTGCCAGTATATTTATGAGATTCAGCATTCTTCTGCTCCTGACGCTTGGCGTGCTCTTATGTTCCTTCGCTATATTCCGCTACCAGAGAGACATGAGGGAGACATATTATGGTTACGTGTCCTCCATCGTGTCCATCAGCAGAGCCGGCCTGGACGGGGAGGATATCAGGAACTGCATCGAAAAGGGCGAGATGAGCCCGAAGCTGAAAGACGCGCTGGAGCGGATGAATACCTACAAGGAGAACTCCCAGGTTGCCTATATCTACCTGGTGTATTATCCCGACGAGTCTGACCACGAAAATATGCGGTATGTCCTCTATGCCAATACAGATAAGGACAGGGAGGCCGGTATTGAAGACAGTGTGATCAACACTCCCTGCGGGGCGGAATATACGGATAACATGTGGAAGGGCTTTTATGAGGCGCAGTTTGACGGCAATAATAAAATTCGCTTCCTGGAAAATATTACCAACATCAACGACAAAGAGGTGCTCATGCTCACTGCCTTTGCGCCGGTATATGACCGGGAGGGCAATGCGGTCTGCGTGATCGGAGGCGATATTTTTGCGGACATCGTGATCGGACATACCAGATCCTATCTGGTGAGTGTCACGATTATTGCCATCCTCGTACTTGCGGTAGCGTTTTTGGGATTTATTTCTATCGGCAACAGATACATCCTCAAGCCCGTGGATGGCATCACAAAGAGCGCCAGAGAATTTGTGGATGCAGTGAGCAGTGTGGCGGCTCCGGAGGATCTCACCTACAGGGTGGTCAATGTCAAGGACGATACCGAGCTTCGGGATCTGTCACAGCAGCTTGCACATATGATGGCCAACACAAAGGATTACATGGTCAATCTGAAACAGGTCACTGCGGAGAAGGAGCGCATCGGGGCGGAGCTTTCCGTTGCCGCGCAGATCCAGGCGGACATGCTGCCCAGGATTTTCCCCGCCTTCCCCGACAGGGAGGAATTTGATCTGTATGCAACTATGCACCCTGCGAAAGAAGTGGGCGGGGACTTCTACGATTTCTTCATGACGGACAAAGACCACCTGGTTCTGGTCATGGCGGATGTTTCCGGCAAGGGAGTTCCGGCAGCCCTCTTTATGGTGATCGCCAAGACTCTGATCAAGAACCGGACACAGAGTGATTTGAGCCTGTCGCCTTCCGCGATCCTGGCCGATGTGAACGGACAGCTCTGTGAAGGAAATGATAAGGGTATGTTTGTCACCGTCTGGCTCGGAATCCTCGATATCTCCACAGGAAAGGGAATGGCGGCCAATGCCGGGCATGAGCATCCGGCGGTCAGACGCGCGGACGGACGCTTCGAGCTTGTCAAGTACCGGCATTCGCCTGCCCTCGGAGTCATGGAAGGCGTCAGATTCAAGGAGCACGAGTTCCAGCTGAATCCGGGGGATACCCTCTACGTCTATACCGATGGTGTCCCGGAAGCAACCAACGCGGAGGATGAGCTCTTTGGCGAAGACAGGCTGCTCGCAGCCCTGAACCGGGAGCCGGATGCGGATCCGGATAAACTCCTGCAGAATATGAGGGAGGACATGGACACATTCGTGGCCGGCGCGCCGCAGTTCGATGATACTACCATGCTTGCCCTGAAGATGAAGTGAGAAACTGCCGCATGACCGGATGGTCATGCGGCCGGGAATCGAAGAGAGGACGGGGAAGACAGGGGACTGCCCGGAGACAGGGGCCGGTTTGGAGACAAAGAACCGTCCCCTTCCGAAC
>JAUNEM010000137.1 GCA_030525515.1 Eubacteriales bacterium | reverse complement strand
ATGAGGTTCCTCTGATGAAAGCTTTTGGTGAAAGCAGAAAGTCATATTTACGCCCTTGCAATGTAAAAAAGACAGTGATATAGTTTATGTAGTTTTTAAAACTACATCTTGTATTTTTCAAGTTGTTTATGCAGCTGTTTAAAAGAAAGGGTCACACGATCATGACGGTAAAAGAATTAAAGAAGTTTTTCAAAGATCATCTGGTTCCCTCCCGTCTTTATAATACTAAGGGCGGCCATCACCGGAACCGCATCTGTATCGCGCAGAACAGGGCTAAGAACAAATGGGAAGTCTACTTCAGCGAAGGTAAGACCAAAATCGGCCTCATGCAATTCGCAACCGAGGGCGAAGCATGCCAGCGCATGAAAGAGGAAGTCCGCAAGGTCATGGAACAGATCTACGGACTGAGCTGGAAAGGATTTGCCTGAACTTGAACAGTCCTGTACTTTCTCTTTTTCCCCGTTTTCCAAAAAGGGGGCATCCCCGGTCTTACATAACGATGTAATTCTTACATAACGATATAAAAAACCCTGCCCGATGTGTGATATGAAACACTCGGGCAGGGTTTTTCTGACTCTGTCAATCCGGTCCGTCAAACCGGTCCGGAGGACTATATCCCGCGGCTGAAGTCACGGGCATCGTGTCTGAAAAGTATTTATTACTTGCTGTTGATCGCAGCCTGAGCCGCAGCAAGTCTTGCGATCGGAACGCGGAAAGGTGAGCAGGACACATAGTCCAGGCCTACCTTGTGGCAGAATTCGATCGATGCGGGATCTCCGCCGTGCTCACCGCAGATTCCAAGGTGGATATCAGGGCGGACTTTGCGGCCCTTCTCTGCCGCCATCTGAACCAGCTGGCCTACGCCGTTCTGGTCAAGGTGAGCGAAGGGATCGGACTCATAGATCTTGCTGCTGTAGTAATCCTGCAGGAACTTGCCGGCATCGTCACGGGAGAAGCCGAAGGTCATCTGGGTCAGATCGTTGGTGCCGAAGCTGAAGAACTCAGCCTCCTCGGCGATCTCGTCCGCCAGCAGGGCAGCACGGGGAATCTCGATCATGGTGCCTACCTTGTAAGCGATATCGGATTTCTTCTCTTCCTTGACCTTGTCAGCGGTCTCGACAACGACCTTCTTGACAAAGGCGAGCTCTTTCCTGTCGCCTACGAGAGGGATCATGATCTCGGGAACGATGTTGTAGCCGCACTCTTCGTTGACTTCGATCGCAGCTTCCATGACAGCCCTGGTCTGCATGCGGGCGATCTCAGGGAATGTGACAGCCAGACGGCAGCCGCGGTGGCCCATCATGGGGTTGAACTCATGCAGAGCGTCGCAGCGCTCCTTGACTGCTTCCACGGTCAGGCCCATATCCTTGGCCAGTTCTTCGATCTCCGCGTCTGTAGTGGGAACGAACTCGTGGAGCGGCGGATCCAGGAAGCGGATGGTGACCGGACGGCCTTCCATTGCCTTGTAGATGCCCTTGAAGTCGCCCTTCTGGAAGGGGATCAGCTCGTTCAGTGCCTTCTCGCGCTCTTCGGTGGTGTCGGAGAGGATCATCTTGCGGATCTTCGGAATTCTGTCAGGGTTGAAGAACATGTGCTCTGTTCTGGTCAGGCCGATGCCCTCTGCGCCCATGCGGACAGCGTTTGCAGCATCCTCGGGAGTGTCGGCATTGGTGCGGACTTTCAGTCTGCGAGCCTTGTCAGCCCAGTTCATAATGCGCTCGAAGTTGCCGCTGATGGAAGCTTCCACAGTCTTGATATCGCCGAGATAGATCTTGCCGGTGGAACCGTCGAGAGAGATGTATTCGCCCTCTTTGATTTTGTGGCCGCCGAGCTCGATGTACTTCTCGGCTTCGAAAACCTTGAGGTCGCCGCAGCCGGAGACGCAGCAGGTGCCCATGCCTCTGGCAACAACAGCAGCGTGGCTGGTCATGCCGCCGCGCATGGTCAGAACACCTTCAGCGGCATGCATACCCTCGATGTCCTCGGGGGAAGTCTCCTGGCGGACCAGGATGACGCGGCTGCCGGCAGCGTGAGCGTCGACAGCATCTTCAGCGTTGAAATAAACGCGGCCAGCGGCAGCGCCGGGAGATGCGGGAAGAGCCTCTCCGATCTGCTCGCCGTTCTTGAGTGCATCGGCGTCAAATACGGGATGGAGCAGCTGATCAAGGGACTTGGCCTCGATTCTGCAGACAGCTTCCTCAGGAGTGATCATGCCTTCATCCACGAGATCACATGCGATCTGGATGGCAGCCTGAGCGGTGCGCTTGCCGTTTCTGGTCTGCAGGAAGAAGAGCTTGCCTTCCTCGATGGTGAACTCCATATCCTGCATATCGCGATAGTGCTTCTCCAGGGTATCAGCGATGTTCACGAACTGCTTGTAGCACTCGGGAAGATCCTTCTGAAGTTGGGAGATCTTGGAAGGTGTGCGGATACCTGCGACGACGTCCTCGCCCTGAGCATTGATCAGGTACTCGCCGAAGATGCCCTTTCCGCCTGTAGCGGGATCACGTGTGAACGCGACACCCGTACCGGATGTGTTGCCCATATTGCCGAAGACCATGGACTGTACGTTGACAGCGGTGCCCCAGGAATAAGGGATATCGTTCATCATACGATAGTAATTGGCGCGGGGATTGTCCCAGGAACGGAAGACAGCCTTAATGGCTTCCATCAGCTGTACCTTGGGATCCTGAGGGAACTCCTCACCCATCTTCTCTTTGTAGATCGCCTTGTACTGAGCGATGACATCCTGCAGATCCTCTGCTGTCAGCTCGGTATCATATGTATATCCGTGCTCCTTCTTCACGCCCTCGAGAATACTGTCAAAGAAAGTCTTGCTCATTTCCATGACAACATCGGAGAACATCTGAATAAAACGACGATAAGAGTCATAAGCAAAGCGGGGGTTTCCGGTCTTCTGGGCAAAACCCTTGACAGAGACATCGTTAAGTCCCAGGTTCAGGATCGTGTCCATCATTCCGGGCATGGATGCACGCGCGCCGGAACGTACAGAAACCAGAAGCGGATTCTCGGTATCGCCGAACTTTTTGCCCTGAACACCTTCAAGCCAGGTAAGTGCTTCGAAGATCTGCTTCTGCGTGTCTTCGTTGATGGTCTTTCCCTCGTTGTAGTAGTCGGTGCAGGCTTCGGTGGAAATCGTGAAGCCGTTCGGGATCGGCAGACCGATATTCGTCATCTCCGCAAGGTTTGCACCCTTGCCGCCCAGGAGATTGCGCATATCCGCATTGCCCTCACTGAATTTGTAAACTCTTTTGCTCATTCATTACCTCCTTTTTATTTGTTCCGCGTCAAAAAATGCAGAAAAACTGTCTTCTTTACACACGGTTCTTTTCAACACAGCAGTTGGTTAGCATCAAAAAGGACTGCTTCTGAAAAAAACTGACCCCTCATGTAAACCAGACACAATATTTTACTACATATTTCACTACTACGGCAACTTATAATTGATAAAGTGTCATTTTTCATCGTACTAAATCCTGTACAACTCCAATATATCCGGGAATACATCCGGAAATGCATTTTTCCAGCCTGCACCTTGCAGGATCAGTCTGCCGGGTCTTCGTTTTTCCTGCTGCCGTGAATCTTTTTTCCGGGAAATTCCGGCGGGATAAAACTGTCAAAAATATAGGCGTCAAAATGCGGTCTGGCCTTTTTCAGCTCCTCCTCGCTCCGGACCGTCCACGCGGCGCTTTTGCCTCTGAAAAGCCTGCGCCAGAGCCGCCGTGAAAGGTTTCCCTGATAGTGAAAATTATAAGCTACGAAGTCGGGTCTTGTCACGAAATTTGTGGCCAGAAACTGAAGAAAGAGCCCGGGCGCAAGCTTGGACGGAGTGCGGAATTCCTTCTGGTGGATAAAGCCGTCGGAAAGCTGTCCCCGCATGACGTCGGGGCGGTTCTTCCGGTACCAGAGAAGGACCAGAGGATTGAAGGACTCGATGCAGTATTCTCCCTGATACTCCCGCAGCAGCTGATTGGCGGCCCTGCATACTCTGAGATCCATATATTCAACTTTCATCTCGATAATGAGGGGGACTTTCCCATCCACTACCCTCAGCACTTCCTTCAGGGTCGGTATCTTTTCTCCGCAGTCCAGCAGGCGGAATTTTTCAAGTTCCTCCAGCGTGTAGTCGATCACTCTTCCCTTTTGTCCGCACATTCTCCACAGGGTAAAATCATGAAAAACAACCGGCACACCGTCTTTTGTCACCTGGATATCAAATTCGATTCCGTACCCTGCTTCCACGGCTCTTCTGATCGCCGGCAGGGAATTCTCAGGGTGCGGGGTACCGTTCTGATGCAGCCCCCGGTGGGCGTAATAATGCGCCCTGAAATCCCTCTTCTCCAATTTTTTCCGGGACAGCATGCGGGGCATGATGGCATACAAATAGACTGCCGAAACAACAGCAGCCTTCATGGCAAGGCTTTTCCCTTTCTCATTTATTTTCATTTGCTTTTTCTCTCTGATCTGTCTCTATTCTGTCTCTGTTTTCTCTATATTGGCGGTGTTTCCCGGGACGTCTGTGTTCCCGCTTTTCGAAAACTCTGTATTCCTGTTTTTTTCAGGAAATCTATATTCCCGCTTTTTCGGGAGCTCTGTATTCCTGCTTTTTCGGAACCTCTGTATTCCTGCTTTTTTCAGGAAATCCGGTTGTATACAGTGTCTGTAATTATAACACCGAACGTACAGGTAAGCCAACATTCCCTCCCGATCATTCCCCTTTTTTTCATAATTTTCAGGCTTTTTTTATCCTTCTCCGAAGCAGCCTCGGAGTCTGCTTTTGCGGGCACTTTCCTGTTCTTTTACCTGCGGTCATGGACCGGCGTTCACTGACATATTTATTCTTCATCGCGCAATACCCGTTACTTCAGTTGTGGGATACGCGCGCAAAAAGGGAAATCCGCTTCATCGTAGGTACAATCCCGCGATGAAGAATAAAGGCTCTGATTCACGCTTCCCGCGCTCTCACAGCGCGCCAGACAATCAGAATCCGCTCATTTTGAAATACATTTTTGCAATAATGTATCTTTTTTCATATTGCGGGAATCCTTTCTTTCCGATATGATAGAAGATACGTATGGTTTGGGTTCAGTCCGCATATGATTCATTCGGGACTGCTGTCCCCGGGCAGCCTCTGCCCGATCCATCCTTGTTTTTCAGTCAATACCGGTGAGTCCTCTATTCATCTGCTCACCGCGCAGCTTCCGCTTCCGGGATCCGGGGGCGCAACAAAATGGCGGCCAGCCGCCCTCTCCCTCAAGCGAGGTAACAGAATACTATGATTGCAGCTAATGGAGTGACACTCCGCCTGGGCAAGAAGGCCCTGTTTGAAGATGTTTCGATCAAGTTCACAGAAGGAAACTGCTACGGCATCATCGGCGCCAACGGCGCCGGCAAGTCCACTTTCCTCCGCATCCTCTCCGGTCAGCTCGAGACCACGAGCGGCAACGTCACGATTTCTGAAGGGCAGCGCCTGTCCTTCCTGGAGCAGGATCACAATAAATATGACAACCAGATTGTTCTCGACACAGTCATTCAGGGAAATCCCCGTCTGTTCGAGATCCGCGCCGAGAAGGATGCCCTTTACGCCAAGGAGGATTTCTCCGACGAGGACGGCATCCGCGCCAGTGAGCTCGAGACTGAGTTCGCCGAGATGGACGGCTGGGAGGCCGAGTCCAATGCCGAGGCCCTCCTGAACGGTCTGGGTATCGAGACAGAGCTTCACGGATATCTGATGCGCGAGATCACCGGTGCTCAGAAGGTCAAAGTCCTCCTGGCCCGCGCCCTCTTCGGCAATCCCGATGTCCTGCTCCTCGACGAGCCCACCAACCATCTGGATCTGGATGCCATCAACTGGCTGGAAGAGTTCCTGATCAACTTCCCCAACACTGTCATCGTAGTCTCCCATGACCGTTATTTCCTGAACAAGGTCTGCACTTACATCGCGGACATCGATTACGGAAAGATCACGCTGTACGCCGGCAACTACGATTTCTGGTATGAGTCCTCCCGTCTGCTGATCCGGCAGATGAAGGAGGCGAACAAAAAGAAAGAGGAAAAGATCAAGGAGCTCAAGGAATTCATCTCCCGTTTCTCCGCCAATGCCTCCAAGTCCAAACAGGCGACTAGCCGCAAGCGCGCCCTGGAAAAGATTCAGCTCGAGGAGATCAAGCCTTCCAGCCGAAAATATCCCTATATCGATTTCCGCCCCGACCGGGCGATCGGCAACGAGGTCCTCACCGTCAGCGGTCTCTCCAAGACCATCAACGGTGTCAAGGTCCTGGACAATGTCTCCTTCGTCATGGGACACGACGACAAGATTGCCTTTGTCGGAAGCCAGGAGCTCTCCAAGACCACACTGTTCGAGATCCTCATGGGCAATATGGAGCCCGACGAGGGTACCTACAAATGGGGCATCACGACCAGCCAGGCATATTTCTGCAAGGACAATACCCGTGAGTTTGACTCCAATCTGACGATCACCGAGTGGCTGACCGGCTTCTCTCCCATCAAGGACGTCACCTATGTCCGCGGGTTCCTGGGCCGCATGCTCTTCGCTGGCGAGGACGGGATCAAACATGTCAACATCCTGTCCGGAGGCGAAAAGGTCCGCTGCCAGCTCTCCAAAATGATGATCAGCGGAGCCAACTGCCTGATCTTCGATGAGCCCACCAACCACCTGGATATGGAATCCATCTCCGCCCTTAATGACGGCATGATGCGTTTCCCCGGCGTCGAGCTCTTTGCCTGCCGCGACCACCAGGTCGTACAGACCACCGCCAACCGCATCATCGAGATCCTTCCCGACGGCAGCATCATCGACAAGGTCTCCACTTACGATGACTACCTCGAGGCCAATGCCGACGCCAGAAAGCGCACAGTCTACATTGCCTCCAGAGACGAAGACAGCAACTGAGGCAGCTTTTCAGGTACATAACCGGTTGGGCTGTAACGCTTATATATGCCCGGCTGACTGCGCATAAAGATTATTTTCCCCGGGAAAACGAAACGGGAGCATATCACATTCGGTGATATGCTCCCTCGCTGTTTCTATATCTCTTTTCCTATA
>JAUNEM010000323.1 GCA_030525515.1 Eubacteriales bacterium | reverse complement strand
ACTCCGGTATGCTCTCCTCGATCGCGGAGCTCGACTGTGTCCGGACGATCCACGAACTGATCTCCTGATTCTCCCCGAAAGGACTATTCAGTTCCCGGCACAGCACTCCGGTAAACGGAACAGCCGGAAAGCATAAAAAAACAACAAAACCAGGGTATAGCAGCAAAATATAGAAACCCTAACCCCGAAACAGTTGTCAGCAACAAGAACAGGAGGTCTCCCATTGCTCCCTTTTCTCGATGGTTTTCGTGATATCACTTTTGTCAATGTTCTGATCCGCATGCTGGCTGCAGTCTTCTGCAGCGCGGTGATCGGACTCGAGCGCTCTGTCAAGAACCGCTCAGCGGGTTTTCGCACTCATATTCTTGTCTGCGTCGGCGCGGCAACTGCCTCCCTGACGGGACATTACCTCTATCTGGTCGCACAGCTTCCCACCGACATGACGCGCATTGGCGCTCAGGTCATCACAGGACTCGGTTTTATCGGCGCGGGCACCATCATCGTGACCCGCAAGCATACCGTCAAAGGCCTTACCACCGCAGCCGGCCTGTGGGCCACCGGCGTCATTGGTCTGGCCGTCGGTTCCGGCTTCTATGAGGGCGCGGTCATCAGTACCGTCCTCGTTCTGGTCGCGGAGCTCTTCTTCGCGGAAATCGGACAGAAAATCCGGTCTACGCCTGAATTCAATGCCCTTATAAGCTGCGAGAACAAACAGGCACTGGACCATGCGCTCCGCTTTATCAAAGACCGCGGGGTCACGATTTCCGCCCTGCAGATCTCCAGTTCAAATGATGAAGGCGACTATGTCTACAGCGCCCTGGTCCACCTGCGTCCCAGCAACAATCTCCAGCCCGATCATCTGATGGAACTTGTGAGTAATATGACCGGAATCTTTACCGCGGATGTAGTGAAAATAAAAGGAAAAAGACTTCCTGAATAAGACCTTTTCCCTGCGCAGAAAAGAAGTAACAAAAAGAAGCAGCAAAAAAGAGTAACAATTCAAGACATCCTCGCGGGTCCTGCATTGTTACTCCTTTTTTCTTTGCGCATTACAGCCGATTACGGTTTGTGTGTCAGTTATTTAAATATTCCATGACCTCCTCGATCCTGTCAGCCACCCGGCACATCCGGCGCAGCTCATCGGTCGGTCCGGCCAGGTCCGGCACCATGACCACTTTTACTCCTGCGTCATATGCGCTCCTGACCCCGTTTGGCGAATCCTCGATTGCCAGGCACTCTCCGGGTTCCAACCCGAGCTTCCTGCAGGCAAAAAGATAGACATCCGGAAACGGCTTGCCCCGCTTCACCTCTTTTACCGACACAAAACCGTCAAAATACTGTCCGATCCCCAGTCTTTCCAACTCCGGCATTTTTTCCTCCGGCGTCGAGGAGGTCACGATCACTTTCCTGACCGGGAGGTCTCTGCACTTTTCAAGAAAAGCTCTTACACCGGGCTTGAGTTCGTAGGTGTGCTCTGACAGGAACTCCTTCATCAGTATTTTGCGCCGTGCCCGGATCCGGTCATAGGCACCTCTTTCTCCTGCGGCTTCATCAACGATCTTACGGGCAATCGAAGAGTCGCAGCTCCTCAGCTGCAGCACGACGTCTTCCTTAAGAGGGCGGCCGAGCTCTTCTGCCGCCTGCAGCCAGAACCGCCTGTATTCTTTCTCCGAATCCAAAATGACCCCGTCAAGGTCAAACAAAATTGCCTTCGTCTCCATCCTTCCCCTCTGAGGAGACAGGGGGGAGACAAAGAACCGTCCCCTGTCTCCCGCCCGAACCGTCCC
>JAUNEM010000020.1 GCA_030525515.1 Eubacteriales bacterium | reverse complement strand
TAATCAGAGCACTAATCAGAGCGCGAATCAGAGGCTGTCATATATGGAATAATCCTGCCACTTCTGCTAAAATAAACAGGGAATAAAGAAAAAACACAGTATCGTGCCCGGGTGTGTGACATTAGAATCTGCTTTATCACCCGAGCCGATATAGAGGTGCCGGGATCTATATGCTTCATCAAAATATCAGCCAGAATCAGCAGCAGCTGCTTTCTGTGGACCAGCGCCAGTCTCTTCAGATTCTGGCCTTTAATAATCAGGAACTGGATGCCTTTCTCACAGAGGAATATATGCAGAACCCTCTTTTGGAATGTGACCGGGACAGGCAGTCTGAAATCATCGATTCTCTCGACGGTCATTACGAATACGCCAGTTCCTACAAAGATCACTACATTAAATACGAAGATGAGGACTCGGACCGGCGGGGGGATATCCGCGCCGCTGAACAGCCCTCCCTGCGTTCTCAGCTGAAGGGACAGCTGAATATACGCGAATATACCGCGCAGGAATGGGAAATCATCGACTATCTGATCAACTGCCTGGATGAGAAGGGTTTTTTCTCCTATTCACCGGAAGAGATCGCCTCTGTACTGAACTGCTCTTCCTCCACTGTTAGCAAGTGCCTCAATGATCTGAAACAGCTGGAGCCCGCCGGGATTTTTTCGGCGGATATTTCTGAGTGCCTTCTCAAACAGCTCCAGACCCGGAATGAGAAAGATGAGGTACTGATCCGGATCGTGACGGATTACCTGCCGGATCTCCTTCACGGAAATCTGAGCAGCATTACACGTTCCCTGGGAATTACGACTTCCAAATGCCGGGCTTGTGTGCAGAAAATCGGTGAATTGAATCCCAGGCCGATCATGAACACAGAGACAGGCAATACCGGCTTTATCGTGCCGGATATCCTGATCTCGCGGGACGGCGGGGACTGGATGGTCACCCTCAATGACGGGTGGATGGGCGAATACACGTTCAATGATTATTATATAAAGATGATGCAGAACGCGACAGATCCTGAACTGAAGGAATATTTCCGGGGGAAATTAGAGCGGGCCAGGCTGATCGTCAATTCCGTTGACCGCAGAAGGGAGACCATAACCAGGATCGTGAGAGCGATTCTGGAACTCCAGAACAGCTTCTTCCTGGGTCAGGGGCCTCTCCTTCCCATGACCATGGAACAGATCGCAAATGAACTGGATATCAGTACATCCACGGTGAGCAGAGCGATCAAAAACAAATACATTCAGTACAGACGCCCCCTTCTGCTTCGGGATCTTTTCACAGCTCCGGCCGGTGATCAGGCAGATGTATCATCAGACAAAGTCCGTGCCCGTATTGACGCGCTTGTCAGGCAGGAGGACCATACCAGACCGCTCAGTGACGATAAAATTGCCTGCATACTCAAGCAGGAAGGAATCAGGGTCTCCCGCCGCACGGTTGCCAAATACCGGCAGCAGATGGGGATTCCGGATTCAAGAGTTCGCGTATATTTGTGAGGCGGTAAAGAACCCTCCCGCTGCAATGACAGATACGACAGCGCACCAGACGGGAGTACACACCGCGCTCCAGGCACCTGTCCACTGAAGGAGAAGAATCGTCAGGTTGCAGGTACCGTGCAGGGCAAAGGGGACGGCAAGCCTTCCGGTCACAGCATAGGCAAGAGCGAAGACTGCTCCGAGTAAAAGGGCGTAGATCCCCTGCGGCAGGGCTCCGTGCCAGATCCCGAATGCGACTGAAGAGGCGGCTGCGGCAAAAAAGAGACCGTATGCTCTTTCCAGACGGGCGAAAAGAATACCCCTGAAAAGGATTTCTTCGATCAGAGGCATACAGAAGCCGTAGACAGCGGCCTGGAGAATAAAGCCTGTCATTCCCGGAAGGGAGCCGGCTTCGGGAACAGAATTGCCCGCTGCGGGCATGATCAGGGAAAAAAGTATATTGATCGAGATGGAAAGAGCGGCGCAGGTAATCAGGAGTACCGGAAAAAAACGAGCATGTACAGGTTTTCTGCGGGGATAGGCGGCCAGTTCGGCAATTGCGGAGCTGCGTACAGCAATGCAGCCTGCGGCTGCCGGGAAGACCTGAGAGATATAATTCCAGACAGCGGTCCGGGTGTAGACGAGAGCTGCCCCCGATTCTTCTGCCGCATAATACCGGCTGAGCAAGGACCAGCCGGCTTCCATCAGAGCAGAACCTGCCATGTAAATGACAGTAAACATCAGCAGCGGGCTGAAGATGTATAGAATTGTGGTTAATTCGGATCTGGAGCGCATGGCAGTCCTCTTCTATTCATAACAATTAAAACTCATAAAAATTAAAACGGCCCCGGTGCAGCATACCCTGCTGCATCGGGGCCTGATTGTCTTTATTGGACTTTCCCGCGGAGCGGGACGGTCAGATCAGATTATCTGAGCATAGCGCCGCCGATGACCATCATCTGAACTTCGGATGTGCCTTCATAGATCTCGGTGATCTTGGCATCACGCATCATGCGCTCGATGGGATAGTCACGGGTGTAGCCATAGCCGCCGTACAGCTGTACGCAGCGGCGGGTGACATCACTTGCATTGCCTGCAGCAACAAGCTTAGCCTCTGCAGCCAGGACGGTGTAAGGCTTGCCCTGGTCAACAGCATTGGCTGCCTGATAGACAAGAAGTCTTGCAGCATCTGTGTTCGCCTGCATCTTGGCCAGCTCGAACTGAGTGTTCTGGAACTTGGCAATAGGTCTGCCGAACTGAGCTCTCTCTTTGACGTACTGCTTTGTGATCTCGATTGCGCCTTCAGCAATACCAAGAGCCTGTGCAGCGATACCGATACGGCCGCCGTCCAGAGTCATCATAGCAATCTTGAAGCCCTTGCCGACTTCGCCGAGCAGATTCTCCTTCGGAACCTTGACGTTATCGAATACGAGCTCGCAGGTGCTGGATCCACGGATACCCATCTTATGCTCGTGCTTGCCGATGGTGAAGCCTTCCATGCCCTTCTCCATGATCAGGCAGGAGATGCCCTTTGTGCCCTGGGACTTGTCAGTCATACCGAAGACGATGAAAACATCCGCATAGCCTGCGTTGGTGATGAAGATCTTGGAGCCGTTTACCAGATAGTAGTCGCCCTTGTCTTCGAAAACAGTCTTCTGGCCGGCTGCGTCAGTTCCTGCATCGGGCTCGGTCAGACCGAAAGCACCGAGCTTCTTGCCGGAGCAGAGATCAGGAAGGTATTTCTGCTTCTGCTCTTCGGTACCGAACTTATAAATAGGCCATGTGCCGAGAGAGGTGTGAGCGGAAATGGTAACGCCGGTAGAAGCGCAGACCTTGGAAATTTCTTCAACACACTGTGCATAGGAAACTTCGTCGAGTCCTGCTCCGCCGTACTCCTCGGGGAACGGAATGCCAAGAAGACCCATCTCAGCCATAACCGGGATGAGCTCCTCAGGGAATCTCTCCTGCTCGTCAAGCTCAGCTGCGATAGGAGCACAGGAATTCTGCGCAAAGTCGCGATACATGTCGACCATATCCTGATGGATCTCGTCATTAAAGAAATTCATAAAAACCAACCTCCTTCTTTAAGCACATAACAATAACCATACTTTCGAATTTTCTGCCGTAAAGGCTTTCACAATCATATGCAGCAAACAATGTGAAAGACAGAGGCATACACAAAGTTTTGCATATAGCATATAGATTGTTAATAATGCATCATTTCCTGCATTTCTGGTGAAAATTATAACACATTGTTTGTTGCTTTTCTACATTGTAATTGCTCTTTTAAATGTTCATTTTGTAAAAATTCCCTATTATTTCATTAACTGCTCTCTCTTTGCGGCTTGGTCGACCGCCTGCCGGAACTTTACAACAGGATCTCTTTTCCCAGGAAAGTTGAATAAATGATTTTTTCCCTTACCGGGACTTCGTAGGCTCTGCCAAGTGCCTCGGCATAGAGCTCGAGCTGTGTATTGTATCGCATGATCAGCTCATCCGCGCTGCTGACACGGTCCGTCTTGTAATCGACCAGGATCAGGCTGCCCTCTTCCATAAAAAAGGCATCTATAATACCCTGGATCATCACTGTTTCCTCTTTCGGAAGGCCTTCACTGAGCCGGTCAGCGGAACAGCCCATGACAAAAGGCTGCTCCCGGAACAACATGCCCGCCTGATCGGCAGCCTCCATCCTGCCCGCAAGGGAGGACCGGAGAAAGCCCAGGATCTGCCGGGGATTGATCAGCCCGGTGTCCTCCCTCGAGAGGGCACCGGATTCAGTGAGGCTGTGAATCCAGGCAAGTACACTGTCTGTTCCGTTTTTCAGAAGATTTTTCCGCATAGAATAATCAAGCAGTTCCAGTGCCCGGTGGAAGGCCGTGCCGCGTCTGGCGCCTGCAGCCGCGGCTTGCCGGGCCTTTTCACGTTCCTCTGTCAGGGATGTCTCGGAAGCTTCGTCCATTGCTCCTTCTGCCCGATCGCCTTCCCTGTCGGAGTATTGGCCGGCAGGTTCAGTCAGGGAGTCATCCTGTCTGCCTCTCTCACGGCGGATAAATTCAGGTATATAAGGAACCGGGACAGCATCGGGAAACATTTCGACAGCTCCCTCTGCAGATCCTTCCTCCTGTTCATAAGCCAGGCGCATTGCCCTGTGTTTGAGTTCGGATACAGAGGTCTGGGCATAGAGATCCCTTAGCTCTTCATGGGGATAAAGCCGGAAATATCTCGAAGCCAGCGCCCGGGCGGCTTCCGGGTCGGGCTGATCATCCAGAGGATGTCCCTCCAGCCCTCTCAGGATCTCTTCGCAGCGGGAGAGGTCAAGCTGTTCGGCCGCTGCCTCCATGACAAGATCGTTGACAGAGCACATACGGATTTTCATGGGGAAAATATTTTCCCTTCTTCTGCTGCCGGCGGCGGCGCCGTCCGGACCAGTCTGTTCTTTTTCCTCTGATTCAGAGGAAGCGGAGGAGAAAAGCATTTTGCTCAGATCGGGTCCCGCCTGGGCCATGACAGCCTCGCAGATCAGCTCCGCATAGGAGGAAGCTCCGCCGATCATAAAAGGTGAGAGGCGGTATTCCCCTTCCCTGCTGTAAAAACCGGCCATTCCCGAGAGCCATCCTTCCACCTGGGTTTTCAATCCTTTTTTACATGCCGTCAGGATGAGCTTCTCCTTTGCCCTGGTCATGGCAACATAAAGTACTCTGAGTTCCTCTCCCATACAGTCGCGGCGGATTTTCTCTGCGATTTCGGTTTTGCGAAGTGTAGAAGAACGTACTCTGGAGGTCACGTCAAAGTAATTGATGCCCAGTCCCCAGTCTCCGTCGTAGAGTACAGGACCTGAGGCGTCAATTTTTTTGAAAGAAAAGGATCCGGAGAGGCCGGCCACAATGCATACAGGAAATTCCAGTCCTTTGCTCTTATGGATGGTCATCAGCCGGACTACGTCCGCGTTTTCGTCAAGAGTATTGGCTTCACCGTAATCGATCTCCAGCTTCCTCAGACCGTCAATATAGCGGAGAAACTGGAAGAGACCGGTGAATTCCGTCCTGGTAAAAGCGTCTGCCTGACTCTGTAACATGCGGAGATTTGCGGACCGCTGTGCTCCGCCGGGCAGCGCGGTGCAATAATCCTGGTATCCGGTTTCTTCCAGAAGCCCGTTGACTATTTCGGTTATCGGGCAATACTGTACCTTTGCCCTCCACTTGCGCAGAAAAGCGAGAAAATCCAGACACTTGGCCTGTAATGCAGGCGATATTCCATTTTCCTGACAATCAGGATCAGACAGGTCGGAAGCCGCGGCAGCATTCAGAGCGTCATAAAGAGACCCATCGCTGCAGGTGAGGTGGATTAATGCAAGTTCATCCTGGTCAAAATGTCCGAAGTAACCCCGGAGGGCGCTGTAAAGGGGTATGTCCTGACGGGGATTATCCAGGACGCGCAGCATGGAGATCAAAGTCCTGATCTCTTCCGCGGCGAAATAACCGGTCCTGGAATCGGCGTAAACAGGGATGCCTTCTCTCTCAAAAACGGCGCGAATATCTTCATTCCAGCCGACCGTGCTTCTCAGCAGAATGACAATATCACTGTAACGGGCCGGTCTCATTTTACCGTCCGTTTCATCCCGGACAGGCAGAACGCCTACCAGCTCCCGGATGCGGCCGGCGATCATCAGCGCTTCCTTCTGCCGGTCCGTCAGGCCG
Organism: Eubacteriales bacterium; assembly: GCA_030525515.1. Taxonomy (GTDB): domain Bacteria; phylum Bacillota; class Clostridia; order Lachnospirales; family Lachnospiraceae; genus CAG-791. The sequence continues at coordinate 19,488 of JAUNEM010000020.1, read as the reverse complement.
GAGATTTCTCGGGCGAGCACAGAAGTGCCGTCCTCCCCGTCAAAAAGAATATCTTCGTCAGGATTGTCATCAAAATCATCTGTAAGGTCTTCCTTGCCGGAAAAGGATCTGGAAGCGGCAGGTTCCTTTTCCCTGTCCCCGTCTTCTTCAGATGCGGGGGAGGAATCAAGAAGAAGAAATTCCGCGATGTAGGGAGACTGCAGATCCCTCGAATCATCGCAGCCGCAAGTGCCGTTTTCCGGGGAACTCTCATTTCCCGGAAACTCTTCCGGAATGTGATCCGGAATTTCATCCCGGCTCTCATTCTGGTTATCCTGGATTTCATCCCCTTCATCCCGGCTCTCATCCCGGTCATCCCGGCTCTCATTTTGGTCATCCCGGATCTCATCCGGAAAAACCGTTCCCTTTTTCAGGGAAACACTTTCGTCGTAGTCCACGCCGCCGATCTCACGGCGCATGATCCGCATGAAGACGTCATTTACGCAGTCAAGCACCTGGGCCCGGCTGCGGAAATTCTGGTCGAGATCGATTCTTTCGGTCACCGGATCATCGTGGCGGTACAGGTCGTATTTCTCCATGAATATTTCAGGCCTGGCAAGGCGGAAGCGATAAATGCTCTGCTTGATATCTCCGACCATGAAGCGGTTGAACTTCCCTTCATCCTCACCTGAAATGATCTGCAGAAGGACTTCCTGCACTTCGTTGCTGTCCTGATACTCGTCGATCAGGATCTCAGCGTAATGGCTTCTCAGAGCCCTGGCGACACGGCGGGGAACATAGGTGCCGTCCTCCTTCCGCTCTGCCAGAATATCGAGCGCAAAGTGCTCAAGATCCACGAAATCGATCATGTGCCGCTGCTTTTTTTCTTCCTGAAGGCGGGCGCGGTATTCCAGGGCAAGCGAGGACAGTGTCCTGACAGGGCCTCTGGCCGAATCCATCATGGCCAGGATCATCTCAGCAGTCTGTCCGTCAATATTTTTTTTGAGAGCCTGAATCGTCTTTTTCTCCCGGTCCCTCATAGCTTTTACAGTCTCTTTGAGTTTCCTGTCATAATGCGCGTAATTTTTTCCGGTTATCCGGGGATATGCCGGAAAAGACCATCTGACAGAACGAAGAACAGCTTCCCACAATTGCTCAAGCCTCTCCGGGTCGGATATCTCCGTCTCTCCTTCAGACGGACCTGCTGCCGCCGGATCGCGGCGGAGCATTTCCCGGATCTCTCCGAACAGGCCTCTTCTCTCCTCTTCCAGAAAAGGCCAGACCGCTTCCGGTCCGTCGGGCTGCAGGCACAGATCCTGCATAGCGGCGTAGCCGGACTCGGACTCCAGAAGAAGCCCGGCGGACCGCATGATCAGAGACCGCATCCAGGGGGCAGCGAAAAGCTCTTCGCGACTGTGGATGTCATAGTCTCCGGAGCGCTCCTTCAGCCATGCCTCCGGTGACGGATGGCTGCCGGCTCTTTTGCAGAGTTCAGTGAGCAGTGTGACAAGTTCCTTGTCGTCTGAGCCGGCACCTGTACAGAAATAGTCCACGCAGTGCAGAAAATCGGGGTTTTTTTCCTCGTATTTGTCCTCGAGAAATTTTTCAAGGACCTGGGCTTCAATGACACTTCTCTCCGCGTCTTCCATCTGCCTGAATCCCGGTTCCAGATCGATCTCACTGAAATAATTGCGCAGCAAAAAAGAGCAGAAACTGTCAATGGTAGTGATCTGCGCGTTGTGAAGCAGGACTTCCTGCCTCTGGAGATGTGTGTTTCCGGGGTCATCCCGAAGCCTTGCGGAGAGAGCTTTTCCTATACGCTCCCGCATCTGCGAGGCGGCCGCTTTTGTGAATGTGACGACCAGAAGCCGGTCTATATCAGGGGGATTCTCCCCTTCCGTGATCAGCCGGACGATCCTCTCGACAAGGACTGCGGTCTTGCCGCTGCCCGCCGCTGCCGAGACAAGGATATTGTGATTTCTGGCGTCAAGCACTTTCTGCTGGTCTTGTGTAAATTGAATTGCCATATCTGTATTCACCCCATCCTTTTTTCATACCCGGGAATGCGCGGGTCAAATCCGCAGGAATCACGGTAGGGACAGTAGCTGCAGGCAGTCGTTTTATCATCGATGACGGCCGGAGATGCCGTCACATCCCCGTCCAGGATCTGATTCGCGAGGCGGCAGAGCACGTCGGAAGCAGTATTGGCCAGCTGCCGATATTCCTCAGCGTCAATCGTTTTCGAATTGGCAGCATAGCCTCCGCTTTTTAATCTTGTAACAGGAATGACATCCGAATTTCTGTCAAAGTATTTGTCCAGATGTGAGATGCTTTCCTCATCGGCGTACACAAGACCCGTAGGTCTCAGTTCTTTGCGGACCCGGGCAATCCTGTCCTCCTCAGCCATCAGGGCTGCGGAATCCAGGTCTGACGGCTGCTCTTCGCATGCCCTGTGTATTGTCAGGGCTTTTTCGGGATCGAGGCTGATCACAGGGTCGAAAATCCGGTAATAAAGCATGGCGGAAGGAACACTCTCCGCCCCCCGCATCAGCGCTTCCATATATGTGATCAGCTGAAGCTGGAGGCCTCTGCGGATCTGATCCGGATCCAGTACTCTTTTGCCGCTCTTGTAGTCTATGATCTTGATATAGCGCCTGCCGTCCTGCTCATAGAGGTCGACACGGTCGATTCTGCCGGTGAGCACCAGTTCCCGGCCGCCGCCCAGATCATAGCGGATGGGGGGCATTTCTCCTTCGCTTCCTCCAAAACCCAGCTCCGATCTATAGGGGTTGAAGTCACCTTGTTCGATCTGGTATTGGAGAGTATCTACGGTTCGGAGCAGACGTTTCTCAAAACTTCTCAGGCGGTTCTCATCCCGGAAGGATTTGTACATGAGGAGATTGCGGTAATTCGCCGCCTCTTCACGCAGGGCGCGCCGGGCCAGCCGCAGGGCATCTTCTCCCGTGAAGTCTCTCCATGAGATCCCTTCCGAGCGCAGCAGTCCGTCAAAGCGCTGAAGGGCTGCATGAAGAACAGTGCCGGCGTCTGTCACCTTGAATTCATAGGTCTCTCTTTCCTTCAGACGCAGTCCATAACGCAAGTGATGAAAAAGCATGCATCTGGCGCCGGTCTCCATCCTGCTGATTCCGCCGTAGATCCTGCTGCCATAGACAGCCCGGGCGATTTCCGGAGAGAGAAGCCGGGGCCTGTATCTGTAGAGGGCAGCTTCCTTCAGGAGTGTGACAGACCTGCGTACAAGAGGATCCGACATAACTTCAGGGCTGGTGTGGAAGCCATAGAGAAGCGAGAACTCCTCAGCGAAGTCTTTTCCGGAACCGGCGCCCTCCACAAATCTTCTGAGAAGATCGGCCAATGCGCTCTGCCCTCCTGCCCTGTCCATGACTTTGCTGCCCGCTGAGAGCAGTTCTGTCACTTCAACCGGAACCGCGGGAAACAGGCCACGGATCATGGAAATCAGATAAGAAGGCCTGAGGCTTTTGCCGTCCTGTGATACTCTGGCGAAGGAGATCGACAGGGTTTCAGAGGGCTTGGTCATATTCAAGTACAGATAAAGCCTCTGGATGAACATCTGCTGCCTGGGTGTCGGAGCCAGAACGGCTCCGCCGGAAGCCAGAAATTCCCGGTCCATATCCGAGAGGATACCGCCCCGGGAGGCACTCCTGGGAATATTTCCATCGTTGACACCCGCAATGAAAAGATGCCTGATCTGGGTGAGTCTTGTCCGCTCTATATCGCCGACCAGAACACGGTCCACACGCTGCGGAAGGGTCCCCAGACGAATCTGTGACAGGCCGGCTTCGAGAAGCTCCAGATAATCTCTGGCGCTGATCATCTCACTGCCGGTGAGGTCATAGATCTGATCAAGAAGATCGATCACCTTCTGAAAAATCTGGCTGTATTGTTTTTCGCGTACAACATCACCCTGAGCGCCGAATTCCGCTGACAGATCAGCAGTGCGCCCCTGGGCGTCCACACGGACCAGAAACTCATAGAGTTCTCTGGTGCGGGCGGCGGCGGTACGCGGCCTTCTCGGTTTGACACCGGTTTTATCTTCAGAGGTCTTTATATCTCTCCCTGCAGAAGCTTCGTTTAAAGTGTCTGAGGAAGCGGATCCGGCAGTCAATCCGGTCACAGGTTCAACTTCGCGGAGGAATCTGACGCGTGCCTGCTCGCAGCCGGCATCAAAGGGGCTGCTCCACTTCTTTCTTCCCCTCACACCGTTTGCCAGGCAGTAGTTTTCAAGCAGATCCACTTCATCAGCGGACAATCCGCTGAGCCCGCTTCTCAGATAGCGGAAAACCGATGCATAGGAAAAATTCTCCGAAGAGATCTGAAGAACGCTGCGGATTCCTTCAATCAGGATATTATGAAAAGCGCCGCTCGTCCTGTCGATATAGACAGGAATGCCGCTGCGGGAGGCTTCGAGGGCAAACAGATCCCCGTAAGTCTCCAGATCCGCCGTCACGATGGCGAAATCCCGGTAGGCGCAGCCGGTCTTTGCGATGATTTCCCCGATGCGGCTGAAAATTCTCCGCACCTCCTCTCTGGGTGCAGGGGCGGCTATAATGTTGAGGCTCTCTCCGGTCTCCCCTTCCTTCAGCTCTGAAAAAGGAATCTCCGGATAGCGGAACAAATGCTGTTCGAGATGTGCCAGGACCCTGCTGTTTCCGAACCGGGGCATGGACGAGTCAGGGCCTTCTTCCACCATGCTCTGCGGAAAATAGATATCCTTACCTCTGGGCAGCTTCTCCTTTGAGGCAATCCTTACAATATCACGGACTGTTTTACGGCTCAGATAAAAGAGGTTTTCTTCTCCCCCCTCGGGGCCTCCTGCCGCGGTAGCGGAGATGTCCGGGCCCTTGTCTCCCGATACCGTAAAGGAAAAGATCACTTCCCCGGCACAACGGATCAGCTCGGTGATGACCCTGTACTGGAGGGTCGTAAATCCTGTAAAGCCATCAAAGACGATCACTGCACCCTGCAGACTTTTTGCCCTGGGAATAGCCCTGGCCAGCAGGTCGAGCGTTTCTTCGGAAGTCAGATAGCGGCCTTCTTTTTCCTTTCGAAATTCCGCGTAGAGTCTTTTGATATCGTCAAGCCTTGTCTTCAGGGCATTGCGATTGTTTTTCTCCGCGAAGGCAGCCATCTGGTCGATCTGTTCTTCTCCGATTCCGTACTGCATAAACTCAGAGAGCACAGACTTGATCTCATCGATCATACCGGGACTGTGTATGCTCCTCTTCAGGATCTGCAGATCCCCGGCGCATACCGACGCGGCGCGGCGAAGCAGCAGGCTTTTGCCGATATCATCCAGAACAGCTCTCCTGTCCTCTCCCGTCTCTGAAAAGACCCGGTGGGCCAGCCTCCCGAAGCTCAGAACATCGATATTCATCAGGACATTCCGGGAATCCTCCAGGATGAGATCATGCTGAGTCTGCATGGAATACTGTTCGGGCACAATGACAATGTATTTTTTCCTGTCTTTGCCGAAACCGGAGAGGGACCTGCGGGCTCTCTCAATGATCATCTGCCTGAGATAATGACTCTTGCCGGAACCCGACGGTCCAAAGCAAAATGAATAGCTCATAAAATTGTTTTCCCCTGATCTCTCAGATCATCTCTTGATTATTTGCGTCATTTCTTTGATATAGCTTCTGACACGCCACCGTATGAATTACATCATTTCCTTGATATAAATTTTGACGCGTCTCTGTATAATATCCGCTGTCTGTTCCGCGCTCTTTGCCCCGTTTAAATAGGCGCCGGCTTCTTCTTTTATGATCGAGGAAATATGCGTGTCGACACAGGTTCGTTTGTCCGCTTCTTCTATATATTGAAGGACCTGTGAGATATCATCGTCGGAGGGGAGCGGAATGACGATCCTGGAGCCATTGATTTCAAAAGAGTTTTCGACCTGTTCTGTGACGGTGTTCCCTTTTTCATCCGTATAGGTTGTATATTGAGGCTGCATGGCCTTTTTGAACTGAAGTTCAAGTGCAGATTTACTGACAGGAAAATTGTTGGACAGACTCTGCTGATATTCATCCAGATAATATGTCCGGATGAAATCCCAGCAGGCATCTTTGTTTTTGGATTCGTGACAGATCCCCAGGTAATAAGGGCAGTAGATGACAGGTCCGCTCTTTCCGTTCCCGGGAAAGCCCGTAAAGACGATTTCCTCCCCGTATATTCCGTACCTTGTATCCATATAGGATTCGACAGAGGTAAGATAGAATTCACCCATCAGCTGCCTGTTGCTGCGCACCCAGCTGTCATTGTCCTCCTGAAGAAGACCCGAACGCGTTTTCAGGGGAAATTTTCCGGCAAACTTCAGAAGCCTTACAAATTCCTCTGAATCGAAATTGCATGTCCCAGCTTCCAGATCCACAAACTGATCATTGGAGTAATCCGTGATCCATGTGAGTATTGACTGTGAGTTTACGATCCCCAGTGCTCTCTCGTAGTCCATCCCTCTCTTCTTTATGAGCTTTTCAATCTGTTCGACAGAGACACCTTTGACATCCCCGAGATCCTTTTTCCTGCCGCACATCCCCATCAAAGTAAAAGAAGGAGTGACAAAGTACATTCCGCCCCTGATCCTGTAGGCATCCAGTATATTATCCACATACTGGCGGCCGGAAATCTCGGCGTCCCCCTTGAAATAGGGTTCAATGTCTTCGAACACTCCTTTGTTTACGTAGCTTTCCAGCGGCATTTCGTCACTGACACAAATAATGTCGGGAACGTCTCCGGTGGCTATCACCGAATTGAGCGCCCCGACATCATAATCTACAGGTGAATACTCTTTGATCCTGATCCTGTATTTATCACTCTTTTTATTAAATTTATAGACATCCTGAATCAGGGAATAGGGGGCGCTCAGGCAGCCGAGAGTGAGCGTTGTCAGATTCCCGGCAGCCTTCTGGTCCATCTTTTTTAATAGTGTCGGAACGCTGTTCATATCATCATCATAGGACAGAACATAGACGCTTTCCTGAGACAGCATGGCAAGGGCGGTGATTTCTATGAACTCCTGGTTGGAGGCAAGAAAATCGACTATTCTGACGGGTTTGGAGCCGTCAGTCACGAACCCGAAAACTCCCTCTTCAACCGCAATATAAAAGTCATACTTGCCGTTGCCGGACGCAACCCCTTCCGTATATGAATAATTACCGGAGAAAGTTTTGGTCTTGTTGAATTTGGCCTTCTCTTCGTCATAAGTCCACACAGTGAGTTTATTGTCGGGCCAGCCGACCAGAAGGATATTTCCCTTCCTGTCTGTGCAGATCTTGCCGAGCAGGTTCTCCACCGGGAGCTTGACCTGCTTCTGTACTCCCTTTTTGTTGTCAAAAACATCAAGCCTGGAATCTGAGAGTACTGCTGTGACGGAATCTGTAGTGACCATTCCGAGGGGTTCAAAATCCTGCTCAGCCTTGATCACTGTGCTCCAGACTTCCTTTTGCTTCTGTCCAAGGCACTGCAGCTTATAGACTATATCGCCTTTTTTGTCACATGTGCTGGAAACCAGATAAATCCTCCCGTCGGAATCAGCACCAGCACAATAGATCATGCCGTCATCAGACTCTGGAAGTGTGATCTTGGAGGCTTTCTTTCCCGCTGCGTCAAAAGAACTCAGGTAGGTGCCGCCGGAGGTGCCCAGATTCGTATACAGGGTATAATACCTGTCGTTTTTCGCGAACGCGGAAGAAAAAATCAGGCCGGCTTCTCCCAGGTCGTCCTCCTCTCCTGCACTGCTGGTAGTGACGAAATCCAGAGGCGTGGGGATCTCGGTGAAAATATCTGATTTATCCGCCTTGGCCAGAGCAACAGGCTCCTCCTTCTTCTTGAGGGCATATCCGCTGCATCCTGTCAGGACAGAAACCGCCATTATTATTACAAGGATCAGAGCCAGGATCGGTCTGGTCTTTACTCCGCTCATCACATTTACCTCCGTGCGTTTAACATGTTTTTTTACATGTTACTGTTACATCATACCACTAAATATGGTAAGTGCAAGGCTGTTTATGTGAATATTCTGTTATAAAATAATTTCCTATGAGAGAAAAAAAAGGACCCGGAAATGAATCCCGATCCTTTCAGAAGAGACATTATAAATTATGTTCAGCAAACCGCATGAGCCGCTGCGCGTCTTCGTCCTCGCGCCCGCCATCAATTTCAACTACGACGGAGTCTCCTTTTCTGGCGTGAAGACTGAGTACATTGAAAATCATTTTGCCGTTGCCTTTTTTATTACCGGCCATGATCCGCACGTCTCCTGAGCACGCGATTGTCTCCTTGATAAACATTCCCGCCAGTCTGGCGTCCAGTCCATTTTCGTTGTGTATAACAAAGGCAAATCTTTTCATTCCGATCCTCATTCAAAAGTGCTGGTTTTCGTCAGGTCTTCATCTTTTCGGCTGCGTCCAGAATCTTTTCGACGTTTTTACGTCCGTTCCTGATTCCCATGTCACAGACCACCGCTGCCGCAAGTCCAAGGGCTGTGATAACAGCACCTGCGGCGATCAGAGGAGTCCTCATTGCTGTACGTACAACGCCGCCGTAAATCAGCGCCGCTCCAACCGCGGCAAAGATAAATGCTATAGATCTCCATCTGCTTATAGAACGCAGTGCTTCGGATTGTTTCCGGGCTTCCTCAATCAGCATCTGCCGGGATTCAGTATTTGATTTTGCAGAAGGGTCAGGCATAGGTCCTCTCATTCCGGAGTATTCCGATCTTTGGATACAATTACTCCCGGTTCATATACAGCGAACAGCTGTGCCGGGGGAAAAATCCCCCGCACAGCTTTCGATTGACTGCCGCATACTTTTTGCTGAAAGAGTTCACCAAATCTGCTGAAAATATACGGCAGGACACATGTCTTAAAAAGAAATGTGAATATAGTACAGAGATTAATATGCAAGTCCGGGGTTGAAGAATCCGATCAGAACGCCTACGAAAGCGATCACGACCAGAAGACCCATGACCTTCAGAGGGCTGAGCTGCTTCTTGGCCATCAGCCACCAGCAGAAGATAACGAAGATTGCGGTCAGCAGTCCGGGGAACACACTGTCAAACTTCTCCTGAAGGACCATGTAGGCTTCGCCGGCTTCATTATAGAGTGCAAAGCTGGTCTTGACACTGATCCAGGACGCGGAGACGGCACCGATGACGATTCCGCCCAGGGTTGTGACAGCTTCACGGATCGCGTTGCCGATATCACCGACAAGGAACTCGACAGCCTTTGTACCCATGTCATAGCCCTTGAAGTAGAGGAAACGCATTCCAAAGTAAGCAAACAGGTTCCAGACGATGATGTAGAAGATTGCGCCCATAGGGGAACCGCCGCCGGACATACCCATTGCAATACCCAGAAGGATCGGGATGACGGTACCGACTACCAGAGAGTCACCGATACCTGCGATGGGGCCCATCAGACCTGCGCGAAGACCGTTGATAGTCTCACTGTCAACGTCTTCCGCACCGTTGGCACGTGCTTCTTCCAGACCTGCTGTGACACCGACGATGATGGCGCCGAGCTGAGGCTCTGTATTGAAGAAGGTTCTGTATGTATCCATGGACTCTGCCATTTTGTCGGGATCATCCGCGTACAGCTCTTTGCAGAGAGGCAGCATGGAGCAAAGGTAACCGAATGTCTGCATGTGCTCCTGAGAGAAGCAGGTCAGGTTTCCGTAATACCATCTGTGGAAACCGCTGTTTAATGCTTTTTTAGATAATTTCTTTTCTGCCATGATCAGATATCCTCCTCATCATCATCCCATCCGTTATCAGCTGCTGCGCTCGACGCCGCTGCCGCGGGTTTTCTGAGCTCAAGCATTTTGAGCTTGAAGATCAGAATTGCGAACAGGCCTGCGACGACTGTGGAAGCGACCAGGTTGATGCCCATGGAAGCTGCCAGAGTGAAGCCAAAGAGATAAGGAATGAAATCAAGTACATTGCGGACGATCTGCTTGAGCAGGATCGCAATACCTACGCAGGGAAGGAGAGCGCCGACGGTGAAGAGAGTCTTCATCGGGATGCCGTCCATGGGGAGCTTTTCCTTGATCAGGTTGACGACAGGCTCACCGGCCATGCACATCGCGACTGTAGGGATCAGGGAGAAGCAGATATGGGAAACCCAGGGGAATACATAGTCGACCAGAGGAAGCTTGTCATATTCACGCTTGTCTACCCATGCCCAGCCCATGTGCTGCCAGATCAGGTTCATGGTAGCTGTGCCGTAGAACAGAACAGTACCGATCGTACCGACCATGGTGCCGAAGGAAGTAGCCAGTGCTGTTCCCTCTGCGGAAGCGGGATCAAGGCCATAGCTCTTGAGAGCGATCATTGCCAGCGGAATACCGATGTAGGAGACCGCACGGACGTCAGCGGAAACAGTGCCGCCGGGAGTTACCAGAGCGATGTAAACGACCTGCATGGCGCAGCCTACCAGAATACCGGTGGGGATGTCGCCGAGGACGATACCGCAGATCAGACCGCCGACCAGGGGACGGCCCAGTGTGTAGTTACCGATTGATGTGCCGCCGAGTCCGGGCATACTGGACAGGGAAGCAAACAGACCCAGAATAATTGCCTGTACGATATTTATAGACATCTTCATTCTCCTCTTATACGAATCAGGCTGCAGAAGCTAAAGAATTTTCAGGCTTTCTTTCTGCCTTACTTCCTGCCGGAATCACCGGCTGAAGCTTTTCGCAGATTGCCCGCCGGCAACGCCGGCAGTGGAAAACAGCTTCTGTCTGCCACGTGTTTTTTGGCCCTGTGATCAGTCTGTGAAACCGAACTGCCCGCGGAACTTCTTCCAGTTGCCGATCGCGGCTTCTTTGACCAGCGCGAACTCGACTTCATATCCGGCCTTCATGATGGCCTCGAGTGCCTCGGCCTCTTCCTGAGTGATGGACTGGTTGTTGCCGAGTTTGACTGCGCCGGGACGGTCGTTGCAGGGACCGATGATGACAGTCTTGACATTGCTGGGCACAAAGCCTGCATCGACGAGGATCTTCTTCATGTCGACGGGATTCTTTGTGATCAGGAAATAGTTATCCTTGGATTCAATGACCTTTTTGCTCTTGGCGATGAACTCATCGACGCCCCACACGAAGGTCTTCTTGTCGGAAGCGCTCTTGTAAGCACCCTTCAGGACAGGATTCTTGGAAGCTGCATCGTTGACAGCAATCAGACCTGTGCAGGGATACTCCAGAGACCATCTGGTAACAGTCTGGCCGTGGATCATTCTGTCATCAACACGTACGAAAGAAATAGACATTGTATATCCTCCATTCCGGAGCGTGCCTGAAATGTCCGGGCAGGTGCAGACACCATTCAATGTCTGTCAGGAACAGACTGCCCGGCCTGGCAGAACATGCGACGCTCCGGCGCATGTCTGCAGCCTTTGGAAAATGTAAGGACATTTTCCGGCCATTAAGTTTGTATCCGGATAAAAAGGCTCTGTGAACTCTGAGGTCCTCCTGCCGCTCCTGTGTCCCGTCAATCCCGCAGTCTCCGAAAACAGAGTCCGGAATTCAACATTCGTCTGAACGGGCGCGGCAGATCACTGATTCTCAGATCAGAGATCCTCTTCCTCCTCATCATCAACTGCGACGACGAATTCCTTGATCTGCTCTTTTGCGCCCTCGATCAGCTCATCGATGAGTTCAGCTGTCTCCTCATCATCTTTGCTGAGCACACAGGTCAGAACCAGAGGAAGGTTCATGCCGCCGATCATCCTGGTCCTTCCCAGAAGATCCATCTCCATCAGCACATTTGCCGTGGTTGCCAGAGGTGATCCGCCAACGATATCAGCGAAAAGAATGATCTCATCCTCAGGACCTACAACAGAGAGCACAGATTTTACTTTCTCAGCGAACTCATCGGCGCCCATGCCGTTCTTCAGGCTTGTGGACAGAACATCTTCTCTCTCTTCACCGGCCAGCATGTTGACAGCCTTGTGAAGGCCAGGTGCAAACTCACCATGGCTTACCAGTACTACATACTTCATAGACACGCCTCACTTTCTCTTCCGGTTGTTCCGGATGCAGCGTTTACGCAGCTCACTCCGCTTTTCCTTTTTAACATTTAACCTAAAAACAGCAGCCGGGTCTTACACAGGTTTTACTGATCTGTGGATGGAGGGCACGGTTGCGTCTTTTCGTAACGTTTTCTTTTTTCAGATATAAATGCGCAGAACTTCACGCGGAGTTTTTATTGTTCAGATTAATTTATAAAATCAATTGAACAATTATGAAAAAAGTATAAAAAAAAGGCGGCACTTGTTCATCTAACAAGTGTCACCAATTTGGTCTGATTTTTGTCATGAATACACATGACATTTGTCATGTTTTTATCAATTCATGTCATATTGCACAAATTAAATAGAAAATGATTCTATATTTTAAGAAAAGAGGACAATCAAAATACTAAATCTATTCTTCCTGTTCTTCCGGCTATGAATGTCATCGGTCCAGGTTTTTCAGGTAGCTGTTGAGCTTTCTGTTCCATATGATCTGCTCCATCTGCAGGTTGGAGGAACTGTCCAGAATTGAACGCACAGCTATGGAAATCTGCTCATTGATTTCCTCATAGCCCTTGAAATACCTCGGCACAATGGACTTGTCCATGGCGTTGCTGAGTGTATCCATGTTGAAGCGGCTGCCGGTTCCCTGCCGGATCATTTTGGCGGTCTGTTCGGATTCCGTGACAGAAGACAAGGGCGAAATGCCCTCTGAATAATCGAAAATCTTCTCCTGGATCTCCCTGTCAAATGTCAGGGTCTTCATCAGTTCCCACACCTCTTTCTCATGCGAGGTCTTGTGGCTCATCCCGACACACAGTGTGTCAAGATCCGAGACGTTATCTCCGGAGGGACCCGCCGGCATAGTCACGCAGTCCCACTCAAATCCGGAATATTTTTTGAGACTCAGTTCCTTGGATTTGTATGCTCTGTACTCAGAGAAGAGCATGGGCTGAAAAACCACGTTTCCATTGGAAAAATCCGCGTTTGATACGACATATCCGCTGCTGAGACTGTTGAGCCGGTCCAGAAAAGAAATCGCTTCTCCCACAGGACGGGCTGTAAAATCACAGGAATTTCCGTCCTGGTCAGGAACCTCTGCCCCGTTGGCACGGAAGGCGTCCTGCCAGGTGTAGCCATACGCGCCAAACTGGTCAATGACACCGCTGCCGTCGGTGGAGCGGGTGACTTTGCGGCAGATCGTCAGGAAATCGTCCCATGTCCAGTTAGTATCCGGCAGGCCGATTCCTTCCGCATCCAGGATCGTCTTGTTCACAAACATCATCCTGGGCGCGCATTCATAGGGGAGGGCAAGCTGGTGATCATAGAGAAAACCCGCCTGATAGGCTGAGGGATAAAAGGAAGACGGGTCAAAACTGCTGTCTTTTTCGATCAGGTCATCCAGAGAATGCAAAGCTCCGATCCTCGCGAAAGTATCCAGATCTTTTCCCGGTATAAAGTAAAGATCCGGTTCTTCCCCCTCGAGAATCTGTTCCGCAAGCCACTCCGGATAATCGGACTTCAAAATTCCGGAGGTATAGACCACCTCATAATCAGGATGGTTTTGGCGGAATCTGTTGATGGCTTCATCCAGGATTCTGTAATAATATCCGTTTTCAATCCCCCAGTAGCTGCCGGCGAAAACGCCGACCACGATTTTCTTCTGTCTGTGAAATCCCCATTTTCTGTAGACCCCGCTGAGAATAATGAGAGAAATCAGGATAAACAGACCTGCGACGATCAGACGCCGGATTCTTTGTCTGGTAAAATCGTATTTTTTCAAATTCATTGCCGGTGCCTTTAGTCAATTCCCCTGCTCAGGGGCCGGTTGGCAGCTCCTGTCTGTACAGCCCAGATTGCCACCTGCGTGCGGTCGCGGAGCTGAAGTTTCGACAGGATCGAACTGAGTGTATTTCTGATGGTGCCTTCGGAGAGGTTCAGCCTCGCTGAAATTTCTTTGTTGGAAAGTCCCCTGCCTACAAGAACGATCACGTCCCATTCATGGGGCTTGAGACTTTCAGCCAGCGAACTGTCCACCAGGATTGCCAGATTTGACTGAGCCATCCGGGAAAACAGGCGGACTACTTTGGAAGCTATATCCTCATTGATCATCGCAGTCCCGTTATAGACTTTCCGGATCGCATCGGACAGCTCCTTCATTGAAATACCCTTGAGCAGGTAGCCGCTTGCCCCGAATTTCAGCGCGTTAAAGACATATTCGTCATCGTCGAATGTCGTCAGGATAATGATCTTGATATCCGGGTACAGTTCTTTGATCCGCTGGGTACAGACAACACCGTCCATCTTGGGCATCCGGATATCCATGAGGATCACATCGGGCTTATCCTTCTTCACAGATGCCATGACTTCGATTCCATCCGCGACGCAGTCGGTCACCTGAAAATCCTCAACATTGTCCAAAATGATCATGAGACTTTGTCTGATCAGTTCCTGATCATCCGCTATCAATATTTTAATCATGAATCCTCCTCCGTATCTACACGGATCGGTACAGTTGCGTCAATGACAAAACCGTTTTCTCCATTCCAGGAGATCGTCCCTTTCAGCATTTCAACACGCTCTTTCATATGATGAAGACCGAATCCACTGTGTACATCATTGCAGCCCTTCCCGTTGTCAGCTATGTGGATATGAATGTCATTGGAGGAATGCGTGATACGGATCATGATATGAGAAGCACGTCCGTGCCGGATCGCATTGGTGATGCTCTCCTGGACAATTCTGTAAATAACATCCTCCTCGTCCTGATCCAGGTTCTTCAGTGTTCCGGGAAAAGAAAAATCAATTCTGACGCCTGTCGATTTACCGGATTCCTCCACAAGCTTGACAAGTGCCTGCTCAAAGTCCAGGTTCTCCAGGGCGTCCGGTCTCAGCGCATTGACAGAATGCCGCACATCGGTGATTCCGTTCCTGGCAACTTCCGCGATCGCCCGCAGCTGTTCCTTGGTGGCTTCCGGAGCTATGTCCATGAGCATGATACAAGCTTCGATTCCTGTAATGATTCCTGTCAGGGAATGACCGAGTGTATCGTGGATCTCTCTTGCCAGCCGGTTTCTCTCCTTCGTCTCTGTCATCCGGACCTGTTCCTCGGCATATTCCTCCAGCTTCCGGTTTGCCACCTGAAGCTGGCTGTTGAGGCGCAGGATCCTTTCCTTTTCGCTGGTCTGGGACAGGGTGAGCACAACCATATAGAGGACAAAAATGAGTGTGTTGACAAGCGCAAGCATGTTCAGGATTCCGAGGAACATGTTCCTTACATCCACCCGGTAATATGACCACATCTGATCGATGGGAATAACATTCAGCGCTGATTTAAAGAAACTGCCGCTCATTGCCACATAGAAAACACAGATCACGATGATGTAGGCAATTCGCTTTTTCCAGTCGATCCTGTAACGCATGGCGTCAGCGAGAAGGAGCATGACCATGCCAGTATATCCGAAGCCGGTAAGAGCGCTGATCCAGATAGAGATTCCGTATTCCAAAAGGAGCTTTATGACAAGCTCCGGATGATTGTTGCATGGAATGGACAACAGCAGCAGGAGACACAGGATCAGGATCATAACACAGACAGGCAGCTTCCAGAACAGGACGGGAACCGCCCCGCAATTCACCAGAAAGGAAAGCGCTGAGCCGTTGTGGATATACCCGCGCTGGGCATGGACTGTGACCACAGTGATCACAAAAAGGATCAGCACATTCAAAAACTGCATTTCCCTGAAAATAATGCCGGGAGCCAGAAGTATGTCACCGGGTTCTCCTTCTATATAGTCCCTGTATAATTCCAAAGGTTTTTCTGCCATCTCTGCTCTCCCATTCCGGGCTTAGATATATTACTCAGACAGACGCACATCCTGAAATGATCCGGCTGATACTCTCTCCTGTCCTGCGCTTAATTGTATTACTCAGACAGACACACATCCTGAAATGATCCGGCTGATACTCTCTCCTGCCCTGCGCTTAAATGACTTACTGCCAACGGTCCACATTGTGGTCTTCAACATTTTCTATCGTGACCAGCTCTACCGGCACCAGCAGCAGGGGACTCACCTTTTCCCCCTTCAGGAGCTTGTACATGGCAGCGGCAGCCTGCTCACCTACCTGAGTGGGCGACTGGGCTACAGATCCCTTGATCTTGCCGTCGCGGATCATGGCCTTGACATCCGGAGAGGCATCGACCCCATAGAGATCTACAGACTCCAGCAGATTATTTGAATCCAGCGCCGCGGCGGCGCCCATACAGGAAGGATCATTCAGACAAAACACACAATCAAAAGGGATTTTTTTATTAATAAATTCTTCCATGCGGGGTACAGCCAGTTCCCTCTTACCTTCGCAGGGAATCCTGGCAACTATGCTGATTCCTTCCTGATCTCGTAAGGTATCTGTAAAACCATTTACCCGCTCTACGCCTGAAAGGGCGGAATCGTGGGTCATGATGACTATATTCCTGCGATCCCCCTTCTTCATCTTCGACAGGAGGTATTCGCCTGTCAATACACCCGCCCGATAATTATCCGAGACGATCGTGCAGTCGGCAAGACTGGGATCCGAAAGATTCGAATCCACAACGATCACAGTCACACCCTGCGCCCGGGCACGTTTCAACACATCGGAGATCGCGTCAGAATCCACGGGGGTAAGAATCAATACCCTGATTCCCATGTCCAGCATATCCTCGATCTGTTCCACCTGCCTGTCGATATTCAAAGCCGGATCCCTGACGACCATGCGGTCACCTTCGGCTTCCACCCGGTGAGAAATCTGCTCATTGATAATAGCAAAAAACTCATTATTCATTGTCATATAGCTGGCGCCGATCAGTATCGAGTCTTCATCCTGGCTTTCAGAACCATCCGGTCGAAAAAGCAGATATCCCGCCACCAGAAAAACCAGCACAAGAGCGATTATGATATTACATATATCCAGAATACGTTTGAAATTCATCTTTCCCGCTCCTGACACTTTCCCGCTCCTGACTGTATCCTCAAATCAGGCTGAATCCTATCACACTCGCTGTCATCATAATAACACCTGCGAGGAGCACTCCCAGCATAACAGCAAGAACTGTCGACTTGAAGTCCATATCCAGAATGCTTGCCGCAAGCGTTCCGGTCCAGGCTCCTGTTCCAGGCAGCGGAATACCGACAAAGAGAAGAAGGGCGACAAATGTCCCTCTGCCTGCTTTCTCAGTAAGTTTCCTGCCCCCCTTGCGTCCTTTTTCAAGACAAAAGGTAAAAAATCCTCCGATGACCGGCTTGTCAGCTCCCCACTCCAGTACTTTTCTTGCGAAAAGATAAATAAAAGGAACCGGGATCATGTTCCCGACGATACATACCAGATAAGAAGTCATGATGGGCAGCCCCATGGACTGGGCAATCGGAATCGCCCCACGCAGTTCGATCAGAGGAACCATTGATACTAAAAAGGGAATAATATATTGATTCAAACTTCACCTCCATGGCTGAGTGACGGAATCTTCGCGCAGACACTTCATCGTCTGCCTTTCATAGCCACAGTCGACCTGTGACATGATATTTTATCAGAAACAATAGTCAACCGCAAGAAAAACGGCGCCCCCTGTGGGAGCGCCGAAATATACCGAAATATAAGTGTTCTTGTTCAGGTCCTTCCGGGCACCTGTCCTTAGATCAGGCATTTGAATTCTGCATTTCCTCCAGCATCTTCTTGACGCTGACGATCTTTACACAAAGCGCAAAGAGGTTTGCTGCAACTTTAAGATCTTCAATCGGAGGATAGCTGGGAGCGATTCTGATATTCGTATCGTAAGGATCCCTTCCATATGGCCAGGTGGCACCTGCCTTGGTCATCTTTACACCGGCCTTCTTGCACAGAGCCACAACCTGTCTGGCGCAGCCGGGAAGGGTTTCAAAACTGATAAAATAACCGCCCTTGGGATTTGTCCATGTCCCGATCTCCAGACCGGTCAGGTTGTTGTCCAGGATCTCCTCAACAGCCTCGAATTTCGGGCGGAGAATCTTGGCGTGCTCATGCATATGCATGACCATCCCATAGATATCACCGAAGAAACGCACGTGCCGGAGCTGGTTCACCTTGTCGTGTCCGATCGTCTGGACCTTCAGCTGTCTCTTGATATCCTCGAGGTTATTCGGGGAAGTAGCGAGAGCCGAGATACCGCTTCCGGGGAATGTAATCTTGGACGTAGAGGCAAACTTATAGACCATGTCCGGATTGCCGCTGCGCTTACATTCTGCCAGGATCTCGATCACATAATCCTGATCGATATCGTAAAGATGATGAATGCCATAAGCATTGTCCCAGAAAATACGGAAATCCCGTGCAGCGGGTCTCAGCCTCGCCAGACGCCGCACTGTTTCATCGCTGTAAGAATAGCCCTGGGGATTGGAGTACTTGGGAACACACCACATACCCTTGACGGCTTCATCTTCTGAAACCAGCTTCTCTATCATATCCATATCGGGACCTGTGGGAGACATGGGAACAGGAATCATTTCAATCCCGAAGTACTCCGTGATGGCAAAGTGACGGTCATATCCAGGTGAAGGACAAAGAAACCTGACTTTGTCAAGCTTGCACCAGGGAGTATTTCCCATAATACCATGAGTCATGGCACGGGAAACCGTATCATACATGACATTCAGAGAAGAATTCCCGTAGATGATAATATTGTCAGGGTGATTCTCCATCATATCCCCGATCAGTTCTTTGCACTCCTGGATCCCGTCGAGCCCGCCGTAATTGCGGCAGTCAGTCCCATCCTCACAAAAGAGATCGGCATCTGAAGTAAGAGCATCCATGATACCCATGGAAAGATCAAGCTGCTCAATACAGGGCTTTCCTCTTGACATGTCCAGTTTAAGATCCATTTTCTGATAGTTCTTGTATTCTTTGCGAAGGTTTTCCAGCTCAGCTGCCAGTTCCTCCTGCGTCATCTCTTTATATGGCTTCAAACAATTACTCCTTTTCTGAAACTGAAATGAATCAATGAGTATCGGCATATTCTGTATTATTACAAAAGACAGTTGAAAATGTCAAGAGATTTGTATCCTATTATTAACGTATACAATTTCTGGATATAAAAACAACCGGCAGCAAGAATGGAAAAACCTGTCGTAATACTGTAAAATATTTAGATAGAAGGAGGGACAGTAAAATGGATAATGATACAATCAAAGGAAACAACTTCATTATGACTGAACCCGGCTTGAATGATCTGGATCAGGACACTTCCAAGACAAAGGATTCCGGTACAAACAGCACTGCCCCGGATTCAACAGTTTCTGATCCCCTTATTTCTGATTCTGTTGAAAAAAGTCCGGAGATAAAAACCAATACAGATAAACAAACACAGAATACCGGCAGTCAGGATCCGACAGATGCCAATATGTCCGGGACAGAAGCTCTGGCTGATACCAATGCACCGGCTGATACCAAT
>JAUNEM010000136.1:3541-7169 GCA_030525515.1 Eubacteriales bacterium | reverse complement strand
ATCACGAGAACATAATCGGAGAGATAGGAATTGATGGTCTGAACAACAGTGAGCATGATATTGAGTTCCTCCTGTGAAGTGATTGCCGTCATATGTTTTTTGATGAAGCAGCAGATCTGTTTAAAGATAGTAGATAAATAGTTGGTCAGAGAATTAAAGTCTGCACATTCTCATTGTAACAAAGATTTGCAAAGAAAAAGACCGCGGAAGATCCCGCGGCCGTCTTTTGTCAGAACTGATAAGGCTTTACCCTGTCCTTTCACCTGAGAGATTCGGCAGGCATGATTCATGCCGCCTTGCACCTTCGGTACCCGAACAAAACGAGATTCTCCAGAGTCACATCCACATCCGGTCTGTGAATCCAAAATGATTGATTAATAAACAATAAATGATCAATATTGGATAGATTATTCCGAATGCTTCAACTGTTATATTTAACTAATACAGGATATAAGCTAACATACAAGATTTGTTCCGTCAAGGCCGAGCGGACGGACAGGGGCAGCGAAAAAGTGTGTGTTCGTGTTTTTAAACAATTCATCATATACACATTTCCTGACAGGCATTTGGAAAAGGAAAAGGTTTCTTTTGAATCTGTGAATCGTGCCCCTTACATTTGCGCTATAATAGTCGGAAGACGGCATTAAAGAGGAGACAGAAACTCAAGAGGAGAAAGACCCTCTCGAGCGGAAAGGAATACAAGAGGACATAGGAACTTAAGAGGAGACAAGAATGAAGTTTTTCCACCTTTCGGATTTACATCTGGGGAAGCGTGTGAACGGATACCCCATGCTGGATGACCAGAAATACATACTGGAAAAGGTCATTGAACTGATCGACAGAGACCATCCCGATGCGGTGATCATTGCCGGGGATGTTTATGACAAGTCCATTCCTCCTGTGGAGGCGGTCAATCTGTTCGATGATTTCCTGGTCTCGCTTGTCGCTAGAGGGCTGCAGGTTTTTATCATAAGCGGCAATCATGACTCCGCTGAGCGCGTCTCCTACGGAGGACGCGTGATGGAACAGAGCGGAATCCATATTTCCCGGAGAATCACCGGGGCCCGCGGGACCGGTTGGACCGATGATGAGGAAGATGACAGCGGGGCAGGCATGTCGGGAGATGAGGAAGAGGACGGCAGGGCAGATATGCCGGGAAATGAGGAAGATGCCGGACCTGAGAAAGCTGCTGACCAAAAGACCGGGAAAAACACCGGAAGCGATGAGGAAGAAGCGGCCGGCGGGGAGACCACAGCCGGAACAGAGCCGGACTCCCCTGGCTCTGAAATCTTTAATCCTGGCGGAGTCATTGTGCCGGTGCGTCTGGAGGATGGTTTCGGACCTGTCAATGTCTATCTGTTTCCCTATATTCATCCCTCTGTGGTCAGGGAGGCCTGGCCGGATGACAGGGTCACCACATGGACGGATGCCATGGAGGTTCTGATCCGCCGTGCCGGGGTGGATTCCGATGCCAGGAATATTGCGGTGGCCCATCAGTACATCACCGCGGACGGTGTCCGCCCTGAAGAGTGCGATTCGGAGCAGAAGCACATCGGCGGCCTCGACAACGTGGAATATTCCGTATTCAAGGACTTCGATTATGTCGCACTGGGCCATCTGCACGGCCCCCAGCGCATCGGAAGGGACACTGTCCGCTACTCCGGCTCCCCCCTAAAGTACTCTTTTTCGGAAGAAAAACAGAAGAAGAGCGTGACAGTGGTGGAACTGAAGGAAAAAGGCTGTGTGGAAATTTCACAGATTCCGCTCGAGGCGAAGCGGGATCTGAAAACAGTGAGAGGATCTTTCGAAGAGGTCATGAGTCCTGCCTTTACGGCATCTCTTTCCGCGGAGGACTATTACAGGGTGATTCTTACGGATGAGCACGACATTGATCAGGCTCTGTCCAGA
Organism: Eubacteriales bacterium; assembly: GCA_030525515.1. Lineage (GTDB taxonomy): Bacteria > Bacillota > Clostridia > Lachnospirales > Lachnospiraceae > CAG-791. The sequence goes on along the minus strand of JAUNEM010000136.1, from coordinate 5,261 downwards.
CTCCGTGTGCGTTTTTATAAAAATCTGATGGAACTCAAATATGACAACACCAGGACCGGATCGGAAGGCGGAGAGATTAATTCCGAGGAAGAAGTACTGGAAAAGGAGCCCATCGAGGTGCTGGGGGAGTTGTATGAGAAGCAGAACGGGACCTGCATGAGCGGGTTTCAAAAGGAAGTCGCGGCAAGACTGATTGAGGAAATCTGGAATTGAGGGAATAAGAGGTCTGTTTTACAGGAGGACGACAGTTCATGAGACCATTGAAATTGGAAATGTCCGCATTCGGCCCCTACGCGGCCAGTGAGACCATAGATTTTGAGGCGCTCGGCAGAGAGGGACTCTACCTCATTACCGGAGATACAGGCGCCGGCAAGACGACTATTTTTGACGCGATCAGCTTTGCCCTCTACGGGGGAGCCAGCGGCAACAACAGGGACAAGTCCATGTTCCGCTCCCAGTATGCCCTTCCGGAGACCAGGACTGAGGTAAGGCTTGTTTTTGAATGCGGTGGAAAAATATATGAGGTGAAGCGCAATCCGGCTTATGAGCGTCCGCAGAAAGGAGGCCGGGAAGGGATGACCAAAGAACTGGCCCACGCGGAGCTGGTTTATCCGGACGGGACTGTGAAGACCAAAGATATTACGGTGACAGCTGCAGTCACGGAACTGTTGGGGCTCAGCAAGGACCAGTTTTCCAGGATATCCATGATCGCCCAGGGGGAATTTCTCAAACTTCTGCTGGCGGACACAAAGACCAGGAAGGAAATCCTCAGCAGGATTTTTCACACGGAGAACTATCAGAAGCTGGAGGAAAGGCTGAAAGAGGAAGCCGCCGATTATAAAAACACATTCAGGGAACTCTCTCAAAACTGCCGGCGGGATCTGGAGGACGTTGACCCCGGCGCGGATGAGGAAATCGCCGCCCTCTGGAGGGACCAGGTCCTGACGGGCAAAAAAACGACGGAGGAGAGTGTCGTCCTGATCAGGTCTCTGATCAGTATCGATACAGAGAAAAAGGCGGCTGCCCGGGAGCGGAGAGCCGCACTGGACAGGGAGAAGGAGGTCCTGATCAGGCGGATCCAGGAGGCGAAGCAGATCGAGGCAAAAGAGGCGGAGGCGAAGCAGCTGGCTGAAGCCCTCGAAGCGGAGCGGCAGAAGGAGTCCTGTCAGAAAGTGAACCTGGAAAAAGCGGAGGCTAAAGAGCCGGAGGCCGGGGCCTGCCAGGAAAAGGCAGTCGCGGAGGCCACCCTGCTGGAGGAGTACGACCGCCTGGAAGACGAAAAGAAGGGACTCCGCGCCGCAGCGGACATCAAGACGCAGAAGGAAGGACAGCTTAAGCAGAGGACCGGGGAGAAGGAGAACCTGGAGAAAAGGCTGGCCAGCCAGAAGGAGGAGCTCGAGATGCTGGCCAATGTCGGCGAAGAGCTTGTCAGCGCCCGAAACAGGAAAAAGAATACCGGGGATCATAAGCAGAGGGCTGAGGGTCTGCTGGATAAAATCAACGAAGCCCGGTCCGGGGACCTGAAAGAAAAACAGCAGCGGGAGTTGGAAAGAAAGAAGCAGGAGGAACTGATTTCTCATAATGAACTCACGGAGAAGATGAAGGAGGAACTGGCAGGACTGTCCGGTGTCGATGTGAGCCTTGTGGAGAAAAGGAGGGAGTTTGAGGATGCGGGCAGCCGCCTCCTTGCCCTGAGTAATCTCAACCGGGATCTGGACAG
>JAUNEM010000136.1:0-3441 GCA_030525515.1 Eubacteriales bacterium | reverse complement strand
GCTGGAGAAACTGGACCGGAAGAGAAAAGAAACCGGAAAGACAGCTTCTGAGTCTTCCGCGGCCGCCAATAATCTGTTTCAGAGATATCTGGCGGGGCAGGCCGGCATTCTGGCGTCTGAGCTGGAAGACAATAAGCCCTGCCCGGTCTGCGGATCCCTCCATCATCCCGATCCCTGCAGCAGGATGGAAGATGTTCCTTCCCAGGACCAGGTCGACGCAGCCAGGGAGAAGGAAGGCACTGACAGAAAGGCTTTCAGCGACGCGGAGATGGCCTATGGAGGGCAGTCCGGAAAGGTGAATACCCTGGCTGAGCAGGTTGAAAACTCGCTCATCCGCCTTTGGGATGAGATGAGCCTGTCCGGCCTGTCCGGCGGGAATTCCGCCCCGCAGCCGCAGATTTCCGGGCAGGATTCCGCCCTTAAAGTACCGGGTTCCGGGCAGGACTCTGCGTTTCAGCCGCAGATTTCCGACGCGAAACCCGCCTCCCAGGTGTTGACCTCCGCCTGGATGGTCCGGATCAACGAAGAGGCTGCTGCCAGGGCAAGGGAGCAGAGCAGGGCCGCGTCTGCTGCCATTGCCGAGAGAAAGCAGTTTGAGCAGAAATTGGAAAAATCGGAAGTTCAGCATAAGACTCTGACAGGACAGCACACCGAGATCGGAAAAAAGGCTGCGGCCAAGGCTCAGGAAGCAGTATCGCAGAAGAAACAGTGCGAGGAGACCGCAGCCAGTCTTTCCAAAGACGGAAAGAACCTGATGGATCCGCCGGTTCTTCAGGAGGAGATCGCTTCCGTGGAAGCAAAGATCAGTGAACTTGAAGAGGAAATCCGCGGCCTGGAAAAGAGACATAAACGCAAAGCTGAGCTTGATCGGAACCTTCCGATTCGCGAAAAGCAGAGGAAGGAACTGGAAGGCCGGCTCACAGCCCTGCACAGAGAAGCCGCTTCCGCCGCAGCGACCGCTGCAGAGAAATGGAAGGCTGTGCGCGAGGGAGCTGCCGGTGTCGTCGGAGAAGATACCATTTCAGAACTTTTACAGACTGAATCCGGAGCTGCATTCGGGACTGACGGGTCTGCTCCGCAGGGAAGTCTCCCGAAAACAGCGACCCCCGGCGGAATAGTTTCAGATGCCTTTAAGAAGGCAGTCAGGGAAAAGGTATCGGACAAAATACAGGAGCTTGAGTCCGCCCTGGCGGCATGCGTAAGCCGGATCCGGGAGCTGGAAGCGAAACAGCAGCGAAGAGAGATATTGACAAGAGATAATGAGGAGCTGGAAAAGAAGGTCAGGACTCTCGGCGAAGAAATCAATTCTTTGAACATGGATATTGCCGCCGCGGAACAAAGGCGCAGAAACTATGAAAAAAACATAGAAGACCGCCGCGGTAAGCTCCACTATGACGGAAGAAAAGAGGCGGAAGAGGCCATCAGGCAGTTCCGGGCCCGCAGCCAGGAAATCCTGGACAATATTAAAAAGGCGCGCGAAAGCCTGCAGAGTATCAGGGATACGATCACGAGTCTTGATGCCCAGAAAAAGAAGATAGAAAAAGAAATAGATGCTGCTCCTGCCTTTGACAGAGAAAAGGACGAGGCACAGCAGGAAGAAAACGCCCGGCGGCTGAAAGAAATCGAGGATTTGATCGTCGCCATCACCGGACGTCTGAATACCAATGAAAAAGCCCTGGATCACCTTCAGGACCACAGCGCAAAGGCGATTGAAGCGGAGCGCAGTTTCAATGAGATCAACACACTCTCCATTACCGCTTCAGGAAATTCGGGACTCAAGGGAAAATCAAAGGTGGAGCTCGAGACCTACGTTCAGATGTCGCTGTTTGACCGTATAATCCGGCGGGCCAATAAACGCTTTAATGTCATGTCTTCCGGCCAGTACGACCTGCGAAGAAGCGACGTCAGGGACGCCGACGGAAGAACACAGACCGGCCTGGACCTGGAGGTCATTGACCACTATAACGGCAGTACCCGGAGTGTCAAATCCCTTTCCGGCGGAGAGTCCTTCATGGCATCACTCTCCCTGGCGATCGGCCTCTCCGACGAGATCCAGTCCCACGCGGGCGGCATCCGCCTGGACACCATGTTCGTGGATGAGGGATTCGGCTCCCTGGACCAGGAAACCCTGGACCAGGCCATGAACGCCATGCAGGATCTGACCGAAGGCGGAGAGAGACTTGTGGGCATTATCTCCCACGTGAGTGAACTCAAGACCAGGATCGGAAGGCAGATTGTCGTGAAAAAGACCCGGGAAGGAGGAAGCCGCACCCGCGTTGTGATCAACGATTAGAACAATGCGACGGGCTCATCCCTGACCATACGGGAAAAGCGAAAGAAAAAACTGCAGACAGACAAATGTACTTTACTGTACATTAAAACATAATAATACGATATAATGATTCCAGCACAATTCCTGTGCTGGAATTTTTTTACTCATAGGAAATTACGATTTCCTATAAGTTAAAACCCTCCGGGAGTATGTGCGCTCGCGCGCAAGGAATTATGTCGCTGAGGCGACCGCGCTCGGCGCGAGAGTCTCGCAAGAGAGACTCTTTTTATAACACGACCCGTGTAATGTATTTTCCACCCTGCGGCGGACACAGGCCGGTCGGGGGCAGAGGGCGGCGCGGCCCCCCTCAACTCTATTGGGTTTTTCATCCCTCAGCAACCGGGCGAAGGATCAGGAAACACAGATGACAGACAGCACGATTCAAAAAAGAGGCTGGCAGCAGATATGAAAAACAACAAGAATCTCTTCGATCAGGAAATAAAAAACCTTCTCCTGGATCCGAAAGTGCGGCATATGAAGGACTTCCCCCAGCACGGCGGGACCAATACCCTGAGCCACGTCATCAATGTGGCGGAGGAGAGCTTTCGACTGGCAGAAAAGCTTGGATGGAAAATCGATGAGAAAGTCCTGGCGAGGGGTGCCATACTACACGACTATTACCTGTACGACATCAAGGAACAGGGCTTGTCCCCCTACAACCACGGGACTTCCCATCCGAAAAAAGCCGTGAAAAATGCCGACAGGGATTTCGGCTTAAATTCCAAGGAGATGAATATCATACAGGGACACATGTGGCCCCTGACATTATTCTCCCCGCCCCGCTCCAAAGAGGCTGTCCTGGTCTGCCTCGCAGACAAATACATCGCCACCAAAGAAATGGTTTTTAATAAATATGATTAAAGCAGCGAGGAAAGCGGCCGCAAATGCCGAGCTTGCTCGGGCATTAGCGGACATTTTCCGAGCGCCCACACATGAGCATGGAGAGATTTTTTGCGCTGAGAAGCGCAAAAAAGATCGGGAATGCGAATGTGTGGAGCGATGCGAGAGCGCGCGCCGCGCGAAGCAGCGCGTGGCTTTAATCATAAAACTAAAAAAGCAGCGAGGAAAGCGGCCGCAAATGCCGAGCTTGCTCGGGCATTAGCGGACAT
>JAUNEM010000135.1:3619-7191 GCA_030525515.1 Eubacteriales bacterium | reverse complement strand
GGCTCATCCGCTTCTTCCTCCCACGAAAATAAGACGCCGGTTCCCCTTCCCGCGCCTGAAAAATATTCATTCGTGGCTCCGATCGTTGCTCCCGCATCTGCGTCCGATGCAGGTTCCCGGGCATTTTCAGCCACTGTCCCAAAGATAGGTGCTGTCTCCAGCAATATATCGTGATACCCGGCTTCAGCAATGCCGACGTCTGTCGTCCCCTCGGATGCCATTGTGCTGACCGGCACAGCGGACAGCAGTAAAAGCGCTGTTAGCATACAAGCTGCAACGCGTTTCATGATCAGCATCCCTTTCTCCTTCAGCGTCTCTCATGACATTACGGTCGTAATGTCATGCCTCCTGTCCGCCTCAAAACAATCCCCTCCTGAACAAGAGAACGAGCGAACCGCTGTACATTCAATAGCATATATCCAATCACAATTTCATTGTAAAGAATTTGGATACTTGCGTCAATAGATGCGTTCATAAAAATTTCATTTCATTTCTATGCTTATATTGTACTACAATTTCCGGATTAATACACTTATTTTCCCATTAATTACAATTAATTGCATAAGATAAAGTTTCACTAATGCTTACAAACTGATATACTTCCTTATAGGTACTTAAAGGTTTATGTAGTTGAACCTTTTATTGACAATTCTTTCCGAACACAGACCGACCGTCCCATCTCTTTTAAGCCGCCTTGTGCAGCAGGATGATTTCCGGTTATGAGCGAATATGCAAAAATCCGCCGGAATCCGGGCAGGAATCCGCTTATTCCGGACAATCGATACATGGAGGAAAAATGATCACTTCGACATATGATGTAAGCACGAATGAAGTTCTCGTCCGCGGAGATTTCTTCGATTTTGAAAGGGTTTCCCACGTGATGGATCAGATTACCGGAAGCTTTGGAGTTCCTGCGGATAAACCGCTTCCGGAGTACAGGACGGCACTCTCTATACTTCTGCCTCTGTCGGTCATGATCCGCCGGGCGGAGGATGGACACTGCGAGCTCTACACCATGCCCAGCGGCATCAATGACCGCTGGCTCGCGCCCGCCGGAACGCCGGCCGACAAAATCATGTACCGCCGCCCCATACAGGAGGAAAATCCCGTCATCGATGAAGTCGACCGTGCGATCATCCATGACGGCTCTGTCATGCTCGACCAGTTCTATGAAAAGGATGAGGAAGAGCAGTCCGCATGGCTCCGGAAGCTGGGCTTCTCTCCAGAGAAAATCTCCCGTTTTCTGAAGGCTGCAAAACCGGAAGAGCTCTACTGCTTCCCCTGTGAAAAATATCCCCATGCCTCCTTTTATAACACGCAGCTTCAATTCCGCCTGCGCCTGTCGGAGGCCGCCCTCTACGCCTTCATCCTTCGTGAGATCCTGGGACGTAAAGAGGAATTGTTAAAAAATATGGCGGCAAAGGCCGATGCTCTTCCTGCAGATGTCCGTGAATATCAGATGAGCTACATTCTCCTGGATGCCAGGTCGGACCTTCTCCTTCTGGAACTCTTCATGGAGCAGCTCTTCGGATGCCTCTGCGGCCTCCCCGGAGAGAAAGCCTGCTCTGATAAAGAGGCGCCTTCTTCCGCACATGCTCCCGGCCGGGCAGAAAGCGGACCGGATGACCTGTCCCCGGACAGCCTCCTCTCCTTCGCCAATGCCTGCTCAGCACTGCGCCTCAAAGAAGCACCTGAAGATTTCCTGAGAGACTGGGGAGGGAAAGAACTCAACTCTGTCGCGGAACTGCTGAAATCCAACAGGGAAACCTGCCCGGACGGCATCGAAGCATTCATCGACAGACTGCTCAGCCTGTAAATGCATATGGGAGACGGACTGCCCCGGTACGCATAGTTCATTTATGTAAGCGGCAGACTTGTCAAATCTGTTTAGTACAGCCTGCCTGCCGGATTCCCGGCAGACAGGCTGTTTTGTTCTGCTTTTTCTGGTTCTTTTGTTCTGCTTATAGATCGGCTTCACGCAGATATCTGGCAACCGCGTCCTTCCAGACAGGAAGCGGTTTGAACCCGGCCCTTTCAAGCTTTGACTTGTCGAGCCTGGAATTCATGGGTCTGGCCGCCAGGCTCAGGCCGTACTCCTGGGTCGTGACAGGGATCACCTTCGTCTTCAGACCATACTGCCTGTAAAACTCAAGGCAGAAATCATACCAGGAGATATAGCCGCCCGGTTCCGCTTCGGCATTGGTGGCATGGTAATAGCCGTATTTTTCCGTCTCGATCATGTCCACGAGAAGGCGGGCCAGATCAAAGGTATAGGTCGGCGTTCCCACCTGGTCGTTGACGACCCGGACACTGTCGTGCGTCTTTCCGACATTGATCATGGTCCGGATAAAGTTCTTCCCGTTCAGGCCGAAGACCCAGGCGATCCGGACAATAAAATACTTGTCCAGGATCGATCTCACTGCCAGTTCGCCGTCCAGTTTGGACTGGCCGTAGACATTCAGCGGGCTGAAATCCGTGCAGTCCGGCTCCCAGGGTGCTGTTCCCTGTCCGTCAAAGACATAGTCAGTGGACAGATAGACCATTTTGGCATCCACCGCCTTTACCGCCTCCGCGACGTTTCGGGTTCCCTCCGCATTGATCGCATGGACCTTGTCCCGATTCTCCTCCTGCTCAGCTGCGTCCACCGCAGTCCAGGCGGCGCAGTGGACGACCACGTCCGGCCTGATCTTCTCGATTGTCGCCAGAACAGATCCCCTGTCCGTGATGTCCATGCTCACATAAGACATTTTGCCGGCGTCAAAACCGCCCGCCTGCGCAGAGCCGGCAGCGCCATCCGCTGTCCCGCTGACCCGGGACGGGGCAAGGTCGGATCCGATCCCCTCGTACCCGCGCCGGTACAGTTCATTCATCACATCGTGGCCAAGCTGTCCGTTCACTCCTGTCACAAATACTTTCATTTTCCCCGCACTCCGCTCTCTGTCTCAAAACAATTGCTAAAAAATAGCTCGAAACAATGTCTCAAATTAAGGCCACGGCACCCGGCTGAGGCCCGAACATTCACTATCGATTCACTATCCAATACGCTTCCATGGCATTATCATATCACGAAATGCCGGCGGATGGACAGATGATGCCGGAAAGTCACGCGCGCAGTTCCTCAGCCGCGCCCCCTTCCGCCATCAGATTCAATCAGGCGGCGAATGATGCCGGCCAGTTTGAGCCTCAGTTCCTCAGCCGCGAATCCCGCCCCCATGATCAGGACTACATCCGCGATCATCAGCAGGGGAAAGAAAGGAGACATGAATTGTACGGTGTCCACCTTCAGAAGGATATTCCAGAGCAATACTCTGGAGTACTTGTATTCATGGAGCAGATACATTCCGAAAGCCGCGCCTGCGATCCGGTTGATCAGCCTGCTTTTCATCTCTATCTTTTCAAAAGTAAGCAAAAGCGCAGCCGCCACCAGAGGAATCAGAAATATATTCAGGACCTCCTGTGCGGTCCAGCCCCAATACACTGCCTGGTAAATATGATTCCCATTATTAGCATATAGTTCCGCATCCGCATAGGTCAGGATCCCGCAGCAGATCCAGGCCAGGAGACAGACAGCA
>JAUNEM010000135.1:0-3519 GCA_030525515.1 Eubacteriales bacterium | reverse complement strand
CATCGTCCCGATCATAGCTCCGATCAGATAAAAGAAAACTGCACGGATTATAATGTAGACCGACCACGTCATCCCGACAGCATAGAGACACCAGAAAACCAGGATCAGCAGTGGATAAGCCGCTCCGCGGAGAACCCTTCCCAGCCAGCGGATCCCGCGGTTGATAAAGGGGGCCAGCAAAATGAGCACTGCATAGGCTAAGGCGAACCACCAGAGTGTGATCGGGATCACAAAGGATTTCAGAGCCATCTCACTGATTGAAAAGGATTTGCCATATCCGATCAGGGCGCGGAAGAGAAGAAAAATGACAAAATCCAGTGCAGCAAAAAAATGGACTTTGATCAGGAGCCGTATCAAAGGATTCCAGGAAAACCTCTCCCTTCCCGCCAGAAAATATCCCGTAATCATGAAAAAAACAGCCACTCCGATCCGTCCGCCCGTGGAAAAAGCCGCGCAGACCATCCTGTTGAGAACGCTGCCCTGCGGCCACAGTTCGTAGGGAGCCGCCGAAGTTACTTTCAGAATACCGTGGTTGACGAGATGATTGCTGACGATCAGAGCCATGGCCGCGATCCTCAGCAGTTCTATATTCGAGCTTCTGTCTGCTTTTTTCGCGGCATCAAGGCCGGGACGGTTTCTGCTGCCTGTGATCAATTTTTTCACAAATAATCCTTTCGTGCCTCTCAGATTTGTATCCGGCTTTACTGGGGCACGACAACGTTGCCGGCCGCGTCATAGTATGTGTCTGTCTTGCTGCCGTCCGCGTTATAGGTAGTCGTCATTGTGGTATAGCCCTTGGAGCTGACATAAGGGACTCTTCCCTGGTCAAACCAGGAGGTCCGGATCTGCCTGCCTTCCCCGTCATATTCATAGGTCTGGACGGCGAAGCCGGAGGGCCCCGTGCTCAGCATATCGTCCATGGAGCAGTAATCCGTCTCAACAACCTTGTTGTTTTCATTGTAGATCTTGCGGATCTCCGCATAAGCGTAGTAGGCGTTGGGATTGGGGCTCTCGATGACATGCCTGTTGCCCGAGAGGTCCAGGTAGGTCTCGGAGATCATGTTCCCCGCATCGTCGTAGGAATTGAGCAGGACCGCCGTCCCGTTGGCCAGAGCGATATTCTGCCCGTTTTCCCCAAGATATTCGGTGCGGATCACCTTGTTGTTCTCATCGTATTCCTTGCGCAGGCCCGCGTAGCCTGAAGAAAGAAGGAAAGGTCTGTCTTCCGTATCATAGTAGGTCTCGAGAATGACATTTCCCCTGTCGTCATAGGAATTGCGGACCACCGCGTATCCGGCACTGGAGCCGGCGACCCGCTCTCCGTTCAGGCCGATATAAGCTGTCTTCACCGGCTTTTTGTTCTCATCGTATTCCTTCTCAACGGTATGATAACCCGCGGGAAGAAGGACCGGATCCCTTTTGGCGTCAAAGTAGGACTGGCTGGCCACATTTCCGCTGCTGTCATAGGTCTTGGTCGTCAGGGCGTAGCCGTCCTGGCATGTAAAGGCGGACCCGTCCGCATTGCACAAGGTTTCGCGGATGACCTGCTTTTTGTCATTGTACTGGACAAGGACATAAGCATAGCCCTTGGGATCAAAGATCAGATTGCCCTGGGTATCGTACTTTTTGGTCCAGATGACATTTCCGGCATCGTCGTAAGCTTTCTCCGCGATGGCGGCACCTCCCACCATGACCAGAGCCTGGTTATTGTCATACCACTCCGTGCGGATTTCCTGTCCATTTTCATCGTACTGATGCGTCACAATGGCGTAGCCCTTGTCGGCTGCCATGACAGGATTCCCGGCGGCGTCCACGAAACGCTCAACGCTGACACGGCCGTTGTCATCAAAGACCTTCTGGACCGTACTGTAACCGCCCTCCGTAGCCATGGGATTGCCGGAGGCATCCAGATAAGTCGTACCTGTCTGGACCCCGTTGGCGTCAAAGGTCTTGGCCACACCTGCATAACCCAGGCTCTCCACGACCATCATTTCTCCATCGCCGTTCAGGTAGCTCTCTCTGGTGCAGTGCCCGGCCTCATCGTACTCATAGCGGATACCATAGCAGCCCTTGGCGGCAAGCGCAGGATTATGCTCACCGTCAAAGAACATCTCCAGCAGCTTGTTTCCCTTTTCATTATAGGTATTTTCCACAGAAGCATATCCCGTACTCTCGGAAATCACGGGTTTCCCGTCTTTGCCGAAGTAGGCTTCCGTGAGGACCTTCTTGCTGTCATTATAGGTGCGGTCGATCCGGGCAGCCCCGTCGCTGTTGGCCTTTGGCTTCTTTTTTTTGTCAAAATAGGCTTCCGAGGCCACGTTGCCGGCACCGTCGTACTTCCTGGTCACCATGGCATAGCCCTTGGAGCAGTCGGTCATCTTATCTTTGCTGTCGTAATAAGATTCCTCGATCACCCGCTTTTCGTCATCGTATTTGTCGCTGACAGTGACATAGTCATCCTTCTCATAGGCAGGCCTGGATTTCGTGTCAAAAAAGGACCGGCGGCTGACATTTCCGTTTGCGTCATATTCCTTCCTTACGATGCAGCAGCCGAGCTGCTCATTGATGACCTTCTTGTCCGAGGGATCGTGGTATTCCTCCTCAATTACCTGATGGAGTTCGTTATATTTTTTGAGGACAATGGCGACGCCGGAGCTGTTCTCCGAAATCTTACCGTCCGTCCCGTAATAAGCTGTCCTGGTCTCGTCACCGTTCTCATCATAGGCATGGTCCGCGCCGGCATACCCCTTCTTGGACACGATCAGGCTGCCGTCTGTCCCGTAATACCGGTCCGTCAGGACATGCTTGTCGGCATCATAGGTGTATTCCGCCCTGTGGAATCCATCCGGTCCCAGGATCTCGCGGACATCCGTGTCAAAATAACTCTCGCTGGCGACATTGCCCGCATCATCATAAGTATAGCGCATCCTGGCATAATCCTGGCCGGCCTTGACGACGATTCCTCCCCGGTCGTCATAATAAGTCTCGACCAGCTTCTTGCCTTTTTCGTCATAAGTCATGGAAACACTGGAATAGCCCAGGCTCTCGACCATCACGGGCTTGTCTTTCTGATCATAGTAGGAGACTTCGATGTTGTTTCCTGCCGAATCATACTTCTTGCGGACGATGGCATAGCCATCCTCACACAGGACAAGCTTTCCGTCGGCAGCCATAAAGCGCTCCTCCACGACATGGCGCATGTTGTCCATGACATCGACGATCTGTGTATAGTCCTTGCCCGATCCGGGTCCCGGCGCCTCCTGGGCGATCAAAGCCGTAAAGCCCCGGTTAGCATCCTCCGGGCTCGCCGACTCGGTCACGATCATGCTGTCTTCCGGAGAAGGCTCCGGAGCGGTCTCCCTCCCGATGAGAAAACCGCCTATGAGAGCAGCTGCCGAAACCATCAATATTCCCATCAAATAGTAAAATGTCTTCTCGTCCCTCATTTTTGCCGACTCCGTCCTGTAAATAAATAATCCAATCCAAGAACTAATCCAAAAAGCCGATCCAAAATCTAAT
>JAUNEM010000019.1:22790-25850 GCA_030525515.1 Eubacteriales bacterium | reverse complement strand
GCGGCCTTCATCAGGGATATGAGTTTCACCGGTATTGATAGTGATTATAACCTGAACGCCGGTTCCCGGGACGAGACCGGGAAAAAGACCGGGAAAAAGGTCGCCCGGAGAGCGACACCTGATTATATACGAAATGATAAAATTATAATGCGAAGAACCACATTACAAGTTTGGATACACAGCTCAGAAACGCTCAGGAACGTTCAGGAACGCAGTTCAGAAACACCGTTCAGCAATGTTCAGAAACGGTTCATAAACGTATCTGCTGTCGTGGTTCAGAATGTTCTTTTATTATGGTAGACTGGTAATGGGAGGGGCTTTCTTAAGCCTTGCCACTGATTCTCTGTTACCCTGTTTCAGAAGGAGGCTGCACATGGGATTTTTTGATTTTTTTAAGCGGAAAGGAAGCGCAGAGGATAGACAGCAACAGCAGAAGAAGGAAGAGGAGAAAGCGAAGGAAATATCCAAACCCTTCACGGAGATGGGCTTTGCGGAACTGGAGGAGGTCGTTGACGGGATCGATGACCAGCAGGCCCTGTTTGAGATCGTGACCCGCCCGCAGATCATCGGCACGGCAGAAGAAAAGGTCCTTAAAAAAGCGATGCGCCGTCTGACCGATCCGGAACTGCTCGGCAGGATTTCCGTGATGGAGAACAGGCCCTATGCTGCCCGGCTGGCAGTGCAGAGCGGCAGGCTCCCTCAGGAGTCCGTGGCGCGCATTGCGAAATTCGGATATGATCCGGTCATCAAGCTTGACGCGGCCAGACAGCTGTACAATACGGACCTGATCGTGGATGCCCTGGTCACACAGCCTGCCCTTCATGATGATACCGTCGAGTACGGCAGGATCGTGAATACACTCGTCGGGAAACTGGACCATCCTGCCGACCTGCAGAAGGTCATAGACAATGCGGAGAGCCGCTGGGTGGCTTCCTATGCCGAGAAAAAACTGGCAACGATTCCGATTCCGGACAAGGACGAGCCCTCCGCCAGAGACGGAGACGGGAATCTCATCCATATGCACTATGCAGATGCGGAGCTGGCGAAAGTGACGGACGCTTACATCACCCGGTACGGGCTGAACGGACTCAGCAAACAGGAGGCAGAGCTGGCCAGGCCCTTCTTTGCCCATCTGTTCTCCTACTATCACAACAATGCGGTCACCTATAATCACTCCGAGCGCTGTGACAGAAATGATTGCAGCCTGGTCTCCAACCAGCCGGTATTCCAGACCGCTTCCAGGACTCTCTGCAAGGACTGTGCCCTCCAGTATATTATCGGGAACGCCCGGGACTGGTATTATTACCTGGGCAACTACTCTGCGCATGCGGGCTATATCCCGCCTTCACTCGAGAGAGAAGCGGCGCAGGCCAGGGAACAGATCGCGGCCCTCCGGGACAGCGTGACAGACAACATGTCCGATCAGGAGCTTCTCAAGTTTATTCAGGACGACAGCCGGGACCGGGACGCGAGAGCCAAAGCCGTCGGGAAGATCAAAGATCCCTCTGTCCTGGACCAGGCCGCACAGACAGTGAATGACTATCCAGTCGTGTTAAAAATACTGGATCATGATATATCGCAGGAAAGCCTGTTGAAAATCCTGGACTCTGTCAGGAGGGCAAACGGGAATCAGGCAGGTGAGATCAGAAAAAAAGCTACGCTGAAGCTCAATGAGGAGAACCTGGAGGCGGTGCTGGAAGGCGAAGTCCCCGGCGCTATCTACTATGCTATCATGAACATAGAGGACAAATATTTCCTGGAGAGATATATCGAGACGACGGAGCGGGCCGACAACAGGGAAACCGCAAAGAAGAGGCTGGAGGAGCTGAACAAGTAACTGAAGAATCGGGAAGCATGGAGACCGGACATCACTGGAAAACGTTCTAATGGCCTTCCAATGATTTTTTTGCCGGATATCTCCGTTCGAGAGGAATATCCCTTATTTCCGCGTAAGCAAAAGGGCTTTGACGGCACTTCCGGATGTGCCGCCAAAGCCCGGCCTGTTTGCAGGGAAAGACTTCATTTACCTGACCGTCAGATTATAAGAGCATGGTAAGGGGAGCGGGGCGCAACTTGGCACTGCAGGCATCAGTGGTTGAGCCGGCCGCCAATGTGCATGCTCCGTTCCGGAGTCAGGTAAGTGTCATGAAGCTTTCCTCGATGAAAGCGGTTGCTTTTGTGGTGCATTTATACAATCACAGTTCCGCCATATGGACGGATCTGCAGAATCCTGCAGCTTCCTTCCCCGAGGACAGAGTCCATGTTTCTGCGGAATTCCTCCGCGTCTTCTGTCGGGACGAATGCCTGAATTGTTCCGGCGAAGCCTCCGCCATGAACGCGGCACATTCCTTTTCCTGCGAGCAGATGCCCGGCTGTCATCAGCGCGACTGCGACTGCCTGCTGATCCGGGAACCGGCTGCTGTAGACATTCTGCAGATACATGAATGAAGACTGTCCCGATTCTTCGGCTGTTTTCAAATACGTCTGAAAATCTCCGGCAAACAGAGCCTCCGTCTCGGTTTTGACCCTGTCATTTTCTTTGTAAAAATGGGATGCCCTCAAAACCGCGCGGTCTCCGCAGGCCTTTCGCAGGGACGCGATTTCTTTCCGGAACTGATCCTCCGGCACTTCCCGCAGGACCTCTTTTCCGAAATACTTTGCGACTGACTTCATCTCCGCCGGAACCGCAGCGTAGTCCTCTGTCAGGTCCGCGTGATCGGCACCGGAATCGATGATGCAGAGCTGATAGCCGCTGTCCGCAAAGGAAAACGGTATTTTCGTGATTACCGGATCCTCTTTCTGCTCGAAGTCAATGGCAATTGCGCCGCCGACAGAGCAGGCCATCTGGTCCATGAGTCCGCATGGCTTTCCGAAATATACATTCTCCGCATATTGGCCGATTTTTGCGATCTCTACAGGATTCAGTGCATTCGCGCAGAACATATGATTGAAGATCACACCGATCAGGGTCTCAAAGGCTGCCGACGAGGACAATCCGGAGCCGCCGGGGACATCAGAGATGACACAGGCATTGAAACCCTGCGGCTGGAAGCCGCGCTG
>JAUNEM010000019.1:0-22690 GCA_030525515.1 Eubacteriales bacterium | reverse complement strand
GCGCTGTCAGATCTGCAGATCCAGCAGATATGCCCCGCAGGCATTGATGATCTCCGTGTCCAGATATCTTTGTGTGACGGGTATTTTAAATCCGTAATTGCGGTGTACATGTCCGTGAAGCATGTAGCGCGGTCTGTATTTTTCCATGAATTTCAGAAAACAGCGGAACCCACGGTGCGGAAGCGTATCGAGATCTCCCTTGCCAAAGGCAGGTGCATGTGTCACCAATACATCAACCCCCTTATTCTTCCGGATCTTCCACCAGAGTTTTCTGATCCTTCGGGCCATCTGCTCCTCCGTGTACATGTTGATTCCGTCAGGCTGGTAGCGGTATGAACCTCCCAGCCCCGCAAAACGGATGCCGCGGTATAGGAACACCTTATCTTCGATGCATAGACACCCTTCCGGCGGGTGATCCGCAAACGAGTCATCGTGATTCCCGCGGACATACAGCAGCGGACAGTTTCCCAGCGTGACCAGAAATTCCAGATAAGACCGGCTGAGATCACCGCAGGAAATGATCAGATCAATGCCGTCCAGCCTGCCCGGCTGATAACAGTCGTAATAGTATCTGGATTCTTCATCTGCCACGACCAGCACTTTCATCTGCCCGAATCCTTTCTGGATGGCTCGACTCCCTGATAATTTACCAGCTTTTTTGCCTTCTCTTCAAGCTCTTCATACGCCGGGATAACGCCTCTCACATTATCCTCGAGATAGTCCATCCGGATGATCTCTTCCATACGGATTGTTTCTTCCGCGCGGTTCACTTTCTGCGTCCGGATTATTTCTTCTGTGCGGACCATCTCTTCCATTCGAATGATTTCCGCCGGACGGGTGAACTGCCGGTTCTTCCCCGGAACGTTCCGGTTTGCTCCCGGCTGCGGTGTGTGATAAAAGGGCCGGCAGCTTCCGTCCCGGATCGCTCGGCACAGCACCTCTCCCAGATACCTCACGCTTTCAGGCAGCTGCTCCGAATAAATCATCTCCACGACGCCGGATGACATACCCCAGAAATAATTCAGAGAACGCAGTTTTCCGCTGTCCTCCCCGCGGAAGGTTCCGTTGAGAACCGCGCGCAGAATGCGCTCATAGTAGATGCCCCAGTTCCACAGGGGCAGGACCAGAGGCGATGTCCGTTCCTCATCCATCCACTTCAGCCCGTTCAGATAACGATTGCCGCCCTCCTGCTTTCCAAATTCACGAAAAGATACCAGCTCCACGCCCTTTTCCATAAGGCGCGCCTCTGCCGCATCCAGCCCGCCGACGGATGACCACTCCAGATACACCTCTGCTTCCGGATCTGTCATCCGGGCGCCCCGCGCGAAGGCATTGATATCCGCGATCGCGCCATAGATCGGATATTTGGAGAGATAACCCAGCCTGTGATTACGGCAAAGGGCGCCGGCAATTGCTCCGGTCACAAATTTTGCCTCATACATCCGCGGGTAGTATGCGCGGATATTTCGATGCGGTTCATTCAGCGAACAGCTCAGGATATCTATTTCAGGATGCTCAATGGCAGTCCTTATTATTTCCGGAAACAGGTGCGGAAAGGTTACGAAGATCACGTCCACACCTTCCCCGACCAGTTCGTCGAGGATATTCCCGATCTCTCCGTCCTCCTTCAACACACAGGCCTTTGTGCTGATTTTTCCGGAAAAAACATTCTGGACATGTTTTCTGCCGAGTTCATGATAGTAACTCCAGCTTGCGGAGACCGGTTCCTCATCGTAGAGAAAGGCCGCCTTTTTTTCGGAAACACCGATCACCCGCTGCAGAAGTCCTTTCCCGGAAGGTTCCGGTTCAGGCTCCGTCCGGATCTCAATCATGCTGCTCTCCTGCTGAAGCGCGATCTCTCCCCACGCTTTTATCAGATCTTTTTTGAGAAGGCTTTCGCTTTTCTGCCAGAGCGCGTCGTAGCCGTAGATCTGTATGAACGTCAGTAAGGCATCTCCCGTGGTCGATAGAAGCTTATCTCCGCCGCATGCAAGGTAGATTTTCCGAAACGAATAATAAGCGGAACTGAAGCGCCGGATTTCATCCTCCGTCCAGTGCTCACCTGCCTTTTTCCCGACAGCATTCTGAAGCCGTCCGCAGGAGCCGCTGTGTGAGAATTCAATAAAATTGATGCCGCTCTGCCGGTAGAATTCGATCAGCTCATAGTAACGTGCGGCTGCTTCGTCCTGGTCCCGCTCCGGCAGGATCCGCCGGACATTCCCAGGGACGGTAACCGCGTCGAAATACTTGAGCACACTGACTCGCTTGTTTCCCTCCAGAATATAAAAGCGGTTCATATATTCATAGGCAAGGACCGGCTCCCGTATGCCTTCCTCCAGATGGCTTTCACAGAGCTGCTTCCACTTGTCCGCAAACTCAGAGTTCTCCTCTGCCGCCGGCATAAAATTGCCGGCAAAGGAAACAGCCCTTGCGGAAGTCACAGTCCCGACGACCCATTCGAGGGGAATCTGGACAAGTCCCAGATCCTTTGCGAGCATCTTCCGGTTGCCGGGGAGAATCTCATCCAGCACCGGGAGCCTGGGATAAAGACCCCGAACAATACGCTGCCGGGTGTATTTCTGTCCCTTTTTCAAGGCGTTTCTGTAATCGTTTTCCATATTCCTCCGCTTCCTGAATCGGGTTAACCACGCCTCCGCACCGCAGGGTTTTCAGCATCACGTGCATCTGTCAGGCATCAACTTTGCGAAAATACAGTTGGAAAGCCGGATAATCTCCCACCACATTGGGCAGTGTGTATCCGCCGTACATCGTATGACTCGTCTCAATTGTAATGATTCCGGTTTGTTAAGATAATTAATACTCATATCTGTTTCTCTGGTCTTTCTATGTGTTTTTGTCTTAGGCGCATGCGCGCTTCGAATGTTTGGACTATAAAGTGCATATCTTTGGCCGCTTTTGTCTTGCGCGCACATGCGCTTCTGTTTACCTTTTCTTCATGGCGCAATATCCGTGACTTCATAACAGTCATGGAATAACCGGGCGATGGTGTAAATCAGAACCCGGCACACCAGAAACAATGTGGCGGAAAAAAATAGTTTTTTAACCTGTAAATATCATATATTTTTGTCCGCAGGCATAACATGGAAAAAAGTCATGAGATAATAGGTGCATGTGAGGCTTTATCAAAAAACACTGCCGCATCAGGCATATTTATGCACAATGCGGCAGTTGCTTTCATAGAACAGGATTGTACACGCCCCGGTCATCATACTATGCAGACAGAAAGGCATCCTTTATTCAGAGTCGGTGTCTGCACCCACGAGATGATCGAACCAGGATTTGACTTTTTCCTTCAGCAGGTTCCATCTTTTCCGGATTTTCTGCGCTTTGTAGATCCTTATCTGTTCTTCGTCGGGCACAAAGCGGGAACCTGTATCTTCGATCAGCGAGCGGAAGCCATCCGCTGCTTCTGATCTGTCGGAATAGAATGTTCCGTACTCTTCGGCCCAGGATTCCTCATTTGCGATTTCGGCGGCAGCATTTCCGCTGATCTCGTTGACCAACCCTTCTTCCCAGCCTGAAGGCTCAAAGAAAACTCCATCCTCTCCGCCGAGGACAAGGTTGGCGCAGATCCGGTTTTTCCGGCTGCGCTGTACGACAATCTGAGGAATATTATCGACCAGAGTGTTATTATCAAATATACAATCTTCGGTAAACCCTAGGTCTCTTTCATATCCTCCGAAGGTGAGTCCTGACCATCCCGTACAGTCGGCAATCACATTGTCATGCACGTGGATTCCCGATACTTTGAACAGTTCGTTATCATCAGGGCTGTGCTCGGTGGCGACTTCCAGTCCTATATCGCAGTTAAAAATGAAATTGTTGAAGATCTCAATATTCTGACCGCCGTCTACATAAATGCCTCCGGCACAGAGGTCATATTCCCCGTCCTCGAAATACGCTTCATTGCCTTCAGTACTGATATTATAGACAAGATTATCCCTGCAGATTCCGTTTCTCACATAATCCACTTCATAGGGATTCACACCGCTGATATTGTCCTGATGGCAGGCCCATCCTTCGAAGCCGATCATGTCAATCCCGATGTTGTTGTTATCATGGACCTTGTTTCCCTGGATCAGAAATCCGTCTATATTGCCGTTGATGACCATAGACTCGCTCCAGTAGCACTCACAGTCGTATACCTCACACCCCTCGATCGTAAGGTCTGTAACAGGTGCCAGATCGTTTCGCGCATAGACACAAATGCCATGTTCTCCGCGGACGCCGTGAATTATGCAGTTCCGGATACTGATGTTGCTCAAGGCCTGTTTCCCCGCTTCAGGAGTACTGACATATTCAACCGCGTAAGTACCGCCCAGGGTTTCCAGTCCTTCGATTGATATATTGTGGACATTTTTTAGCAGGATACCTGTCCCGCTTTCCACATGAATGACGACCCTCGCGTCTTCCGCCGGACGGATCACAGTGGGAGAGTCTTTGCTGCCGGAGCAGTCCGGCCCGAGCTCAAACGGCTCGTATTTCCCTTCACCAACTATGATCAGCGAGCCCGGCGCTGTTTTGGCAGCGTGGGAAATGGTTGCGTAGGGCTTGTACCACGCCCCGGTGCCCGTCTCATCATTTCCATATTCAGCTACATGCACGACTTTCTGCTTCGTCTCCGTCTGCTGCCGGCCGCAGCCGGAGAGACATATGGCTGAAAGTATCATTGCAAAGGCAATGGTCATCTTTAAGAGCCTGTTTTGCATCAGCTGTTTTTTCATAAAAATCCAACCTTTCGTTTGTCGCGGGGAACCCACTGCCTTAGGGCTGTGGGAGGAGCCTTCTACAGTGTTATTAATAACCTGCAATCGCCCCTGATTCTCCTGTTCCTGAGATGTTTTGATCCGGACACGAATCACATTATCGCCGGCTTTTTTCACCGGCTTTTTCACCGGCTTCCGTCGGCTGCCTCTGCTGTTACAATCCCATCGCTTTTTTCTTACAAACAATCATATCACATAAGAGAACAGATTATCGGAAAGCAGTTCCATTTTTGCCTTTCTGCCGTTTTGCCGTTCTGACTTTTCGTTTTTCGTCTTTCGTTTTCAGGTGAGCGGCTGCACTCGATGATGAACAGGACGCGGATCAGATCGCTGTATTTCCATTTTGCGGCAGAAATTTCCATTTACCGCCGCTGGTGCGTCTTAATTGATATCTAATTTCCACTAATATATAATGCAGTCATGTAGATGGAAATTGATATTCCATAAGGAGCTTGCGGGATGACAATAGAGGAAATGAAAAAATGGAAACGGGCACTGGGTATGACTTCTGAGGATATTTCTGACGCCTCCGGGATTCCGCTCAGCACCGTACAGAAAATCTTCAGCGGCGTTACAAAATCCCCGCGGAAAACAACCGTGGGCGCCATCCTCTCCGCATTGGAGCGGCAGGCGGAGAATGCAGCATTGACTTCTCCAGAATCATGCGCAGAATAGAGCGATACTACAAGGAGTGAGGTCATACAAAAGATGACGGCGGCTCAATTTCGTCAGGGGCGCAGACCCGCGGGCGAGTTTTGGAAAAGGGGCAAAACATGAAAATCAGAGTTTTAAAAACAATCGAAGGTGCAAAGGAAGCGGAAGGGCTCACCGTCCTAATTGATGTGTTCCGGGCTTTTTCGCTGGAATGTTATCTGTTCGCGGCAGGTGCGCGGCGCATTTATCCGGTGAAAGACCTGGAAGAAGCCCGCGCCATAGCAGCTGTGCATGCGGACTGCATTCTGGTCGGCGAGGAGGGGGATGCAAAGGCGGATGGATGCCGGTATGGCGACTCTCCCTGGCAGACAGGAGCAGGCCGGGTGGCCGGCAGATCCTATGACGGGAAACCGGATATTTTTACCGCGGATAATATTCTCGACGGACTCGCGGTCGGTCCGGAAGGCCCTTTTATCCCCCGCAGGCACAAGGGCTTTGACGGCACACCCGGATGCGCCGCGGTACCCGGTCTTTTTGAAGGAAGAGACTTCATTCACCTGACCGGTACCGGTTCATCGGCAATCCTGACAGCCGAGGCAGCCGGAGCGGACGAGATCATTGCGGCGAGTCTTGTCAATGCGGAAGCGGCGGCAAAGCATATCCTTACCGGGAATCCGCGTTCCCTTTCGCTGGTCGCGGTGGGAAAGGGCGGGCTGGAAAATGCCAAAGAAGATACCCTGTGCGCCAAATATATTGAATCGCTTTTGACCGGTGAGACGATCATGGGCGAGGATGCACTGCCCAGAATTTTCCGCACGAGGATTTTCGAGTCCGGCCAGATCCAGCTGATCGCGGATGCGCTGCTGACTGACGGCGGAGAAGAGTTCTTTAACCCTGATCCGGAATGGCAGGAGGTTTACCCCCGCCAAGACTTTTTCCTGTGCACCGCATGCGACCTGTTTGACTTTGTGATCCGCATCAGACGGGATGAGAAGGGCATTCTTTATGCAGAGCCGGTGCCTGCATCTGTGTGATGCATTTAACTGTTTCTCGTATAACTTGACAACTGTTTATACCAGCGGTTGAATGACACACCTGATTGTCAGTGATAGAATGGGCTTCAGATAAAACAGAACTGTTTAAGAAATGTGACCCTCACAGCAAAGATAAAAAATTTTTGGTAAAAATACTGTCTGTAAAATGGTTAATGCGGTTCGATTCCGTTAACACAGGGTCATGAATCAAAATGACAATGCAAGTGATCACTTTAAAAACAACTCAGAACTGCAGTTCAGACTGTTTACTTTGAAATCCTGTCCGGGGTTTTTGCAGCACATGAATGTCGGGGCGGTAGCATAAGAGGAAATGCAGCGGCCGGTGCCGGCCGCCAATGCGGGTTCGAATCTCGCCTGCTCTACTGTAAACGAAAAAGAGGACCACAGGTCCGAAAGGAAAAGAACTATTGTAGATACATACAAATTGCTGAATCTCTCTGCAGGCTTATGTAAGGTCAGATAGATCCGGACTGTCTGATGTGCTTTCAAGCCGTGCCGGGGATGCTTTTCCTTTATGTTCCATGAGCAGAAAGGGGGGGAGATATATATGGAAAAACAGAAGATCTCTGAAATTCTTGAGTCCATCAAGGGAATGACTGTCAAGGAGCTGATTGAGCTTACCAAAGCGTGTGAAAAAGAGTTTGGTGTCTCTGCAGCTGTAAAACAGGTCGTAATAAATGATCCGGGTCCGAATGTGAAGCAGACAGAGTTCGACGTTGAGCTGACAAGCTTCGGCCAGCAAAAGGTTAAGGTCATCAAGGCGATCCGTGAGATTACGGGACTGGGGCTGAGAGAGGCAAAGGAATTTGTCGAAGCTGCTCCGAAGATAATCAAAGAAGGCGTATCCATCGAAGAGGCTGAGGCTCTGAAAGCAAAGCTCGAAGAGCAGGGTGCTGCGGTTACGCTGAAATAATCAAAAGGTATGTGCCGCCGGCCGGGTATCTGGCCGGCGGTATTTTTATGACACGGACTTTTAAAGCATTTTTGCGCCTTAGGGCGGACATGGGCAGGTCGGGGGAGGGGTGGGTAGAGGGCGGCAGGGCCGTCTCTACCCTGTTGTGCCGTTTTTTGGCAGTTTTTATGCGCCGATATAGAGAGGCATCCCGATTGCGGGGCCTATAAGCAGGGTCAGGGCGGGAAATACGATGCAGAGGATGAGGACGGAGACGATTCCGGGAAGAACGCCGTCTTTGGTTTCCCACCAGCCGTAGTGCTTGTTGACAAGGACGGTGGCATTGAGCCTGAGCACAAAGAAGGTGCAGTGCAGCATCAGGACGGGCAGCATCATGAGGGAAGGATTGTAGCCCATGGAGATGCAGATCGGTGTGACGAGCGTCATGACGAGTACATAGATGGTATTCACAGTGACGCAAATGTTTTCCAGGATGGACATGACAAGGCACACGACCAGGATGAACACATAGGGGCTGAGGCCTTCAAAGAGAGGCGACAGGTGGGCGGTGAACAGAGCAGAGAGCCCTGTTGTGGTCAGAAGGCTGCCGATGGTGCCCGCGAAAAGGATGATGAAGAGAATCTTCATGGGGACATAATCGAACATTTTATTGACAGGGACAGTGCCGACGATTGGAAGCAGGGTGATGATTGCACAGACCAGGGGAACGGCGGTGGAATGTCCTCCGAGGAAAAGCCATACGACCATGAAAATGGTGAGCAGAGCCCAGCGGATCTCGCAGCCCTGAACAGGTCCCAGCTCATCGTAGAGGGACTGGTAGTACTCTCTGGAAGGAAGGTTGGTGAAATCGGAGCTTTTCAGACCCATGCCCTTGATGTAAAGGAGACAGACCGGGACGATCGTCAGAAGTACTCCCGGTACGCCTATTGCGGCAAACTGCCTGTAGGTGATCGTAAACTGTCCGTCTGTGGCAGACTCCAGCATGCCGATTCCGAGAAGAGCGCTGGCAGAGCATCCGTTGATGAGGGCCATGCCTCCGACATAGGAGGCGGTGACAATGAGCACCATCATGACGCGGCCGATTTTGGATTCGCCGGGTTTTTCGTCCATGGTGATGAGCAGTCCGTTGACGATGCCGCTCATCATAATGATCACGGCAGTATTGGAGATAAATGCGGAAAGTGCCGCTGAGACAATGGAGACGGCAAAGACCATTCTGAGGGGCTTGTCATGGAACTTCCTGAGAAAGATCAGTGCGATCCGCCGTCCAAGAGGTGTGGTTGCCGCGCCGGCAGAGACTACGGATAAGGCAAACATCGATACAAAGGAAGATGTCCCCGTACTGGTCTGAATGACGCTCCAGTCCCAGAAGCCGAGGAAGTAACCGGCTACAGGCACCATGAGTGTTGAAAGAACCATATCCCAGGGCTGTACAAGGTAGCACAGGATCAGGGAGATAAACACGCCCAGTGCAAGACCGGTTTTTTCTCCGTAGGCGGCCAGGGGCAGCCGGGAGCAGGTCACCATGACAGCTGCAATGACAATAGGCATGATCAGTGTTTTTTTCTGGAAACTGTCCTCGGATTTCGCGATCATTTTTACTTTGGGGGCACTTTCCTGTGTCAATATTCCAATATTCATCTGACTGTTTCCTTATCCTTTCTGATCCTTTCTGTCCTATAAGGATCTTAATCCGCAAATCTTATTCGAAAGATCTTATTCCACAAGGATCTTAATCCAAAGATTTTATTCCACAAATCTTATTTGAAAGATTTAATTCCACAAGGATTTTTCCACAAGGATCTTAATCCACGACGGGGGGCTTTGTGACAGGCTCCGGATGGTTAATGCATCCGATCCGGAAAAACTCCCCGGTCTCCTTGCGTTTCCATGTGGCACGCATGGGCATGGGGTGCTCCATCCGGACTGCTTCACGGGGGCATGCATTCGCGCAGCAGCCGCAGAACCAGCATTCATCGGGATAGACCACGATCGGGGGCCTTCCGGCTTCCGGATTGGGCATCATGACGTCGCTGCGGCAGGAATTGACGCAGATATTGCAGCCGATGCAAAGTTCTTCGTCAAAGAAAAGAGCGGAGCCCGGTCCGACCGGATTTGATACAAGATAGGCTTTCTGATAATCCATTTTTTGCTTGTCCTTTCAATCATTCCGCGCGGACCCCGCGGCTGAAGTCACGGGAATTGCGCGGTGAAGAATAAATCTGTTGCCCGGATTCAGAGCTTTCTCCGCACATCAAGCGAGGCATATTTTTCATAATTACTCTTGAAATCGCTCTCCCAGGGAGCCTGAAGATAGTAGTCAAGGGGAATCTTGTCCGTAATGTAATTGCCGTTTTCGTCGCAGCTTACAGTAATAAAAACATCGTATTCCGGGGGATCGAATTCCGGATAATCCGTCCGCTTGAAATCAAATACCTTTGTGCCGGCTTTTCTGGCAAGGCTCGCGTAGAGGGTCATCTCAGAGCATTCCAGCTGGGCATAGCATTCGAGAACCTTTCCGAGTTCGTGCGGGTTGCGCGCCCGCAGCATAGGCATCTCCGACTCCCGGATGCTCTCGAACCACTGGATCCCCTGCCGGAGGAGTTTATCAGTTTTGTATTCAGTGCAGTGGTCCTGCATGACCCGGCAGCAGCCGTTTTTGAATTCCTTCCAGCCGATGCCGTCCGTGTGCCTGACAGAGGCGTAGACACGTTTCTTTTCCGTTTCGATCTGGAGACGGTCGAGCGGATGGTCCTCACTGAGGCTGTTGATGTACTGGATCATGTTGCGGGCGGCATAGCGGCCGGTCGCGTGGGCACCGGATGCGTAGTTGTTGGCAACCATAAGTCCGGCGGCATAGAGACCGTCGAGGGTTGTCTTCAGATGCCAGTCCGTGACGGCACAGTTGCTGGTGCGGTGGCTGTCCCGCCACTGCGGGACGTTTGTTCCCATCCAGGAGGGCTTGGTCAGGGCCTGGTCCGGCGTGAAAATGGGCAGCTGCAAAAGATCCTTTTCGGGATCAAAGCCATAGCGGCTGTACAGCTTGTAGACCGGGTAGTTTGTGCGGCCTTCATTGCCGATCATCAGCCCCCACAGAGCCCGGCGTTCCTGCGGATCCATCTGCGTCATATCTGCGTAAAAGGGAAGTTCGTAGACTCCCTGTTTGATGAGCTCGGGCAGGTTTGAGGGCAGCTGAGCCATTCCTCCGCGGTCGTTTGCCCCGGTGCTTTTCATGGGACTGGGCCATGTCTTGTCAAAGAATTCAGACCACTCTGTCACTTCTTTACCGTTTTTGATATACGGGATCTTTTTGCCGTTGGCGTCAACGATGGGGCATGGATACCAGGTATTGCTCCAGTCCCCTACACTATAGGCGGGCCAGCGGAAGGGACCGCCCGCGATGCCGGTGTTGTTGCTCTCCATCAGTGTCATCTGTGCGCCGGCTCTGGCCATGATCACCTGCCCCTCACCCACACAGTTTACGTCCCAGTGTTTGGAGCCGCCGCCGTTGACCTCGGTGGAATTGACCCACAGCCCCTGAGGGATGCCGGTTGCGACGAGCACGGCTTTCGCTTTCCAGATATAAAATTCACCTGTGCGGAGATTTACACCGGTGGCGCCGATCACCGTGGCGCCCGGACCGGTCTTCCCGTCTCTGGTCAGAAGACTGGTCGCGCTGACGTGTTCGAAGAAATGTACTCCCAGCCGGTCGCATTCTTTTTTCATCAGAGGCTTCATCTTTGCCCCGCCCTTGAGGCGGATGACACCTGCCTGCTCGTAGTCATAGGCCACTGTCAGTTTTGTTTCGGGATCGCGGAAAGCCGCTCCTTCGAACTCACCGGCTTCATCCCGGATGGGGAGCCCCATTTTTTCGAGCTCCAGCAATGCATCGTAGCTCTCTACGGCGCTGATGTACCGCTGATGCGCCATGGTGAATTTCCCGCCCCAATAGGGGGTGTTCAGGAAATATTGGGTCGCCTGTTCAGGAGTGACGGTACAGAAGGGAGCTCCACAGGCCTCGTGCCAGTGGTCGACACCGGATCCGCCGGAGCCTGAATAACTGATGGGCCCCTTGTCCACCAGGGCGACGGTTGCTCCCCGCCCGGCTGCTTCGATTGCGGCAGCGGTGCCCGCAAGCCCGCCTCCCAGAATCAGAATATCGGTTTCACTATAATTTTCCGCACCATAGTTGACGGGATAGGGCCAATCCATCTTCCTTCCCATATCCTGAAGGTCGGTTATATTTTTGTACATGGTTCCTCCAAAGATTGTTCACTTTGCCGGTTTAAACTGTTACACTTTAAAGTTGTAAAGACGACAAAATTAAGTATACTCAAAATTAATTTTTTGTCAACAAAAAAACAATAAAAGAACCCGAAAGAACAGACAAAGAAAGGAAGCTGTCTTCCTTTCACCCGGCTTTTCCCGGATATATACTAAAAATCCGGATATGATCTGTTCATTTATACAACAGGCAAATCCGAATATTTATACTACAGGTTTAATGACAAGACTTGTAAAAGGTGCTATAGTGTATGCCAGAAAAAAAAGAACCACAGGTTCGGAAAGGAAAGGCAATGCTGCAGATACTAACATTCAGTTCAAGCAATACATCCTGCAATACATATCACCCGACTGATGATATGCGGATGATTATGCCCGCAGCTGATAAAGCTGAATGGCTTATTAATGTATGCCTTTTCAAGGCCGGACCAAGTGGACATCTGGATCCAGGTGTGTTTGCGCGCATTCTGGAATGAACAGACTGAAGGCAGTTTATGCTGTTGAGACTTCCGCTTGTCCGAAAAGACAGGCGGTTTTTTTTTGCGCGTTAGCAATGAGCCATGCACGGACGAAAATGGAAACAGCCGATGTGAGCTCGCTCACAATCGGATGGAGACATTTTCGGCCGTATACGGCGAACGCCGCGACATCGAACAGAAGCAAATCATACAAGGAGAACTGCATTATGAGAAAGATTTTTAAGTCCCACGGTTATAAGAGCCTGTTCCCTTCGGGGGAAAGTGCACAGGACGCAAACCGTAAAAATGAAATTGAATAAGGCAGCATAACCAGCCCTCCCTGTGCCGGTTATGCTGCCGGACAGGGGGTGCAGCATGATAAGAGTTCCTTACATCAACACTGTTGCAACCGGTGAGAACATCAACAGGATGCGTATGGAGGCTGGTTTTACCGTAAAGGATATGCAGGAAGTGTTCGGCTTCACCACTCCGCAGGCTATCTACAAGTGGATCCACGGCACAGCTATGCCTACGATCGACAACCTGGTCATACTGGCAGCCGTTCTGGGCGTAACTATGGACGAGATCATCGTCGTGGATAAACCGGCTTGAATTCCTGTAACTGTGGACCGGCTATTTAAAGAAAGGAGCTAAACTATGAGATCAGGACTTGGATGGCGCAGTCTTAATCCGGTAGAAGCGGTGGCAGACGTTCATTCGATCGAGAACAAAGACACTCTCTTACGCATTGCGCATGAAGCGAGAAATCCGGAAGCACGCCGTCTGGCGCTGCTGAAGCTGGGAGACAAACAGCTTATGGCAATTTTTGCCCGTTCCGATTGCTCTCCGATCGTTCGGAGGCGACTGGTGAGAGAACTGGACAATATTGAATTGGTGCGTCAGATCGCGGAAGATGATGACGACAGGTCAGTGAGAGAATCCGCTGAACAGAGGCTTGCACAGCTTGAGAAAGAGTGAGCCGGCAAGGTCAGTGTGATAACCGTTGCAGCGTCAATCGGAAATATTTGAAATTTGGCCTTTGAAATTGGAAACA
This sequence comes from Eubacteriales bacterium, assembly GCA_030525515.1. Taxonomy (GTDB): domain Bacteria; phylum Bacillota; class Clostridia; order Lachnospirales; family Lachnospiraceae; genus CAG-791. The sequence continues at coordinate 9,485 of JAUNEM010000019.1, read as the reverse complement.
GGCAGCGAGATCTCCCGGAGGTTTCGCTGCCTGTTTTGATTATTTATTCTTCATCGCACGGTACCCGTGACTTCATAACAGTCGTGGGATACGCGCGCAAGACTCGCGAGCGAGTCTTGAATTTATTTGCGCTTGAGCTCGGTCCAGTCGAGGCGGCTGGTCAGTTCGTCGTCCAGGGCGGTGCCGGAGACTTCGATGGTGTCGCCATAGCGGTTCTGGTAGACGTGGTCGGCGGTGACGCTGGCCTCCACTGTGCGGCCGGAGGAAGTCTGCCAGGTGTTGACACCCCTGGTGGCCTGAGACCAGTTTTCGCTGATCCGGCTCTGGGAGGCGCTGCGCTTTTCCCAGGAATCCATGATGCCGCGGGAGATCTCTTCACTGTTTGCCTGGATCTGCCGGCTCAACTCTGCCTGGCGGCGCTGAGCCTCCATGCGCATCTGTGTTGCCTGGGCATTGAGCCGGACTGCTTCCTCGATGCGCTGCTGGTGCATCTGCTCAATCAGGAGCTCTCTGCGTTTCCAAAGGGCGGGGTCCGGAGTCAGGCTTCCTATGAAGCGCAGGAAGAGACTGGTGGCGGCTTTCTCAGACTCGATCGGGGCAGCCATGAAATAAAGACGGTCGCAGCCCCAGTCAATGGTGTCGACCCTTTTCCCGTATTCCTTGCCGTGACCAAAGGGGATACCCTCCGTACCGATGCCGGTGGGCGAGTCCTTGCCTCTGCCTGCGGCAGCGGCCTCCGCGGCGGCTTTTGCCTTTTTACTGAGGCTGCCCTGACCAAAGAGGCCGCCTTGGAGACCCATGGCCAGCAGGCCGCCTGCCCCTCCTCCCAGGGCGAAGGCCATGCTGTTGGAGGCGTCATAGTATTCGACGCCCTTGTAATCGCAGCCGGCCAGAAAGACGGTCGGCCTTCCCTTGACGTTTGCTGCGTAGCGGTAGAGGAAGGCATCACAGTAGTAAGTGGACACGGCGGTCTGTACACTGACATTGATCATATGGCTCTGGACATAGTCGGCAAGACGGTTCCGCTCACCCTGCAGATTCATTCCGAAGGGACTGGGCAGTTTTGCCCTGGCAGTGGGGGTCAGACGGACACCGGCCATTTTCCCGGCATACTGGTGCAGGTATTCATCCGGTTCGATGAAATTGCGCAGCTGGGTCTTGAAGGCGCCGGGGACACTGGCGGCTGCGGACCGCAGGAGAGGATTCAGGTAATAGGAGTAGAATTCTCCTGAGGTTGAGGAGAGAAAAATGCTCCTGTCGGGACTGACCGCCTGGATGGAAGCCGTAAAGGGAACCATATCACTCTGCCATTTCTGGACGAGGCTTCCGCTGACGTTGAAATTCTCCGGGATGGTGGCGGAGGCAAGGGTGATGCCGGTCTGGGGGTCGGCGAATTTCCTGGTGACCATCCGGATACCGGGGGTCTGTGGAGCAGACTGTGCGGGAGCGGCAGAGGTACCGGCTTGAGAGGAGCTCTGCGGTGCGCTGCGGGTGTCCGTTGGCTGCGGAGCAGACTGCGCGGGGACACGCTGTGCCGGCGCTGCCTGGGGCATGTCTGCGGCAATTCGGGTCTGTGCAACGGGTGCCTGCGGTGAGATGGAAGCACGGGGATGTTCTGCAGGTGTCTGCGCAGAACCTCCAGTCCGGGCCTGTCCCGCGGGAGCCGGCGCAGGGATGTCAGTCTGAGTCTGTGCAGCGGTTGGCGGCGCGGGAGGCACAGCGGCTTCCGCCTGAAGAGAAGCTTCTTTTTTCTGCAGGTCAAAAGCCGCCGCGGCGGCTGCTGCTGCGGCCGAGGCTGCCTTGGCTGCGGCGATCGCGTTTTCCGCCGCGCGGGAGGCGGCAGCTGCGATTTCTGCGGCTTTTTCCGGATCATTTGCCAGATTCGGATCCTGTGCTGCCTGAATGATCGAGGATGCCATGGCAGCGGAAGACGCGGCGGCGGCCGCGCCTGCGGAGGCGCTCTGACTGGCCGACAGGGAAACCTGCGAAGCGGCCGGAGATGGATTTTCCTCCGTGTTTTCCGCTACAGCGGACACAGTGGGGATTACAGTGGGAATCCGAAACGCGGTTCCGCACCAGATACAGTTGATCAGCCTGGTGCCTGCATGATTTTCATTGGGACCGCCGCAGGTGGGACATGTATAAGTCATGAGAACTCCTTTTCATTCTTCCACAGCATGCCGGAGCACGTAAGTGCCCAGGCATTGTCAACGAGAAATTCTCATTTCAAAGTCTTTCGTATATGGACTTTGAAATTGACGATTTCTCGTTGATATCAGGTGATGTTCTTTGGATATTTAAAATATATCATACTGTATTTTGGAATCATAAGCATACGTACTGCGGCATAAATGTGCCGTCATAAATGTACCGACATAAATGTGCGTCATAAGTATGTGTCAGTTCAGCTGTGTTTCCAGATAAGGCAGGATATAAGACATAGCGTCTTCAAAGGGCTGACCGAAGAATTCGTGTCCTCCGTCCCGGATTACATGGAATTCGCAGTCCGGGATGATCTCTTTTGCATCCTCCGACCAGGAAAGAGGGACAGTACTGTCCTTATCCCCATGGAGCAGCAGCATATGTCCCTTGTAGGATGACAGCAGCTGATCAAAATCAACTTTCCACAGATCCGTGACATAGTTTTTACCCACATGGATCCATCCGCCGAAAAGGCTGACATCTTCCGGAATTTCGTCATCCGTCTTATACTGTTCTATCCCGCTGTCAACCTTTGCCGACAGAGCCGGGTACATGAGGATCATTCCGGCAATCTCATCCTGATTCCTGCTGCCGACAATGGTTGTCACAAGACCACCCATGCTGCCGCCGAGAAGGACAATTCTGTCTGGATCAACAAAGTCCCATGATTTGGCGGATTCCAGCACTGCCTGCAGATCAGATGCCTCTGTCAGAACAGACATTTCCCGGTTACTTCCGTCACTTTTGTTTCCGCCCACAGTACCGCCGCAGAAATCAAAGACATACGCGGCATATCCGGCTTCCGCCAGCCTTTCGGCGTACCTCTCGCCGGACGTATGATCGTTTCCAAGCTCGTGAGAGAAGATGATCAGCGGCATTTTCCGGTCCGTATCCGGCACGTAAGCGACGCCGTAGATGTTCATGTCGTTGTTTTTTACCCATATTTCCTGTGTTGCGTAGGTGTATGCGGACATGTCTGAGCCTCCTTCTGCGCTTGTCTGTGACGGTTCGTTTTCTTCCTGTACGGATACTGTGTCCGGCGATTTCTCCCGGGTAGAGCTGCCTTCTTCTTCAGCAGCCCTGCATCCTGTAAAAAGAAAGCAAAAAACCAGGAACAGTGATACTGCGCCCCAAAACCTTTTTTTCATGTAGAAAACTCCTTATAGTCTCTGATGTTTTTTGAAAGGATACCGACTGTAGCCGTATCTGCCGGAAGGGCCTTCAAACGCATAAACAACATTTTGTTCAGCTCCGTGATCGAACAGCGGAATGTGTCGAATTCCTTTTAACAGCGGCTTTCCTTTCGGATGTGTCTTTATTATAATCAGGTCTGACATGTAGTAAAATGCCTGCCGGCTATGTTTCCCCGTGCTGTGTCCGGATAGTAAGCATAGAACTGGATAAGGAAGCAAAGAAAAGGAAGCATTCCCGTTTGTAAGATGAGGCAGATCATAAATGACGATTTTAGTAACAGTTGATTTTGATCCGGACAAGATCGCGGACAGCGGCCAGTGCTTCCGGTGGAACAAAACGGGCGACAGGTCATATCGGATTATTGCAGGGGAATCCTGCCTGAATATTACCTTCCTGCAAGAGAATCAATACGAACTTGATTGTACAGAGAGGGATTTCGACGGCTTCTGGAGGGACTACTTTGATCTGGGGGAGGATTACCAAAACGTCCGCGGGCGGATCGATCCAAATCAGGATCCTTTTCTCTGGCAGGCGATGGAACACGAGAAGGGCATCCGCATTTTAAGACAGGATCCCTGGGAGATGCTGATCACATTTATCATCTCCCAGAATAAGAATATCCCGGCAATTCGCCGTTCGGTGGAGATGCTCGCGGAAAGCTGCGGCAGGAAACTGCCGGATTCCAAAGGCCGGGAGTATTATGGCTTTCCCGGTCCGGCTGCAGTGGCTGCTCTTTCCGAAAAAGAGCTTATAAGCTGTAAGCTGGGATATCGTTGTAAATATATCCATGCTGCGGCGGAAGCAGTCCTGAGCGGAAAGATCGACCTGGACATGTTGAAAAAAGCAGATGAAAAAACCACGATTTCAGCCCTGACCGGCTTGTACGGTGTGGGAGTCAAGGTCGCGAACTGCGTTTCACTGTTCGGGCTTCATCACATAGATGCCTTCCCCATTGATGTGTGGATGAAACGCATTCTGGAGGAGCAGTATCCGGAAGGCTATCCTTTTGACAGATACTCACCTTACAACGGAATCTATCAGCAATATATGTTTGCCTGGTACAGGCATCGTGAACCGGGCAATAGTCCCGGCACCACCCATTGACGCTGCCGGCGCCTATGTATGAACACATAGCAATGCAAGGCCGCCGGAGCGGCTGCCGCGGGGCGGGGTGCGAATGTGTGGGGCGATAATAAACCACTACGTGTTTTGCGAGAGCTCGCAGGTTTATTCATATATGTTCGTAAACAGGAGGTCTTAACCACAGATATGAAGATCAGGAGCGCAAGGCCGGAGGATGCAGAGAATCTGCTGAAAATATATGCATATTATGTCGCGAATACGGCTGTTTCGTTTGAGTATGATGTCCCCACAGCAGCAGAATTCCGCAGCCGTATAGAGAATACTCTCCAAAAGTATCCTTATCTGGTTCTGGAAGAAGACGGCATTATTCAAGGCTATGCCTATGCCGGAATCTTCAAGGGAAGGGCTGCCTATGACCACTCTTGTGAAGTGTCCATTTATGTGGACCACAGCGCGAAAAGAAGGGGTTATGGAAGAAAACTCTATGAAGCCCTGGAGGAACGTCTGAAAAGACAGGGGATCCGGAACCTGTACGCTTGTATCGCTCATCCGGTTACAGAAGATGAATACCTGTCAAGAGACAGTGAAAAGTTCCACCGGCACCTCGGATACTGCACAGTTGGAGAATTTCATCAATGTGCTATCAAATTCGGCCGCTGGTACAACATGATCTGGATGGAAAAGATGATTGGAGAACACACGTGACAATTCATGCTTGTCGTTCAGCCCGGCCGGCCTGTCTTCCTGATCTGCAGTCAGAAAGCATTGCGGACTGTCAGGCCGGCCTGTCTTCCTGATCTGCGGTCAGAAAGCAGTGGGGGCCGTCAGACCGTGCTGCATCCGGCGCACCCCGGGCGTGCCGGGGGGAAGCGTCCGGAAGCGCCCGGAAGCGCCTGAATACGGACAGGACAAGCAGTTCCGTATATAGAAGTGCCTGGAAGCGCCCGGAACCGGAATCAAATTACAGAGGCAGGTGATGATATGGATTTTAAGAAGCTGATGAATACAAGTACATATGATTTCCTTCGCGTCAATCCGCGCCTCGGCTCCCGGATCATGCTTCTGGGTGTGAGCGGGAGTTATGGTTATGGAACGAACCGTGAGGGCAGCGATATCGATTTCCGCGGGGTCACACTGAATCTCCCGTCGGACCTGGTCGGCCTGACATCTTTTGATCAGTATGAGGATGCACAAACAGATACGGTCATCTATTCCTTCAGCAAACTGGTCAATCTGCTTTTGAACTGCAATCCCAACACGATTGAGATCCTGGGACTGGATGACAGCCAGTATGTGATCAAGACTTCCGTCGGGCAGGAACTCCTGGATCATCGGAAGCTCTTCCTGTCAAAAAGGGCAGCAGCTTCCTTCGGGCATTATGCAGACGCTCAGCTGAGAAGACTGCAGAACGCAATCGCAAGGGATACTCTCCCGCAGCCGTCCCGCGAAGAGCATATTCTGAAATCCGTGTACCATGTGCTGGATGATTTCAACCGCAGACAGCAGGAAGAATATAAGACGGACGCAAAGCTGTATATTGACACGGCTGAAACAGAAGGACTTGAGACGGAGATCTTTCTGGACGCGGATTTCCGCCATTATCCTCTCCGCCGTTACAATGAGCTGATGAACACGCTTCACTCGGTCGTCCGGGATTATGACAAGGTCGGGAAAAGAAACCATAAGAAGGATGATAATCACCTGAACAAACATGCTATGCATCTGGTGCGGCTGTTCATGATGGGAATCGATATCCTTGAGAAGGAGGAAATCCGCACCCACAGACCGGAATCCGATTTGAAGCTGCTGCGGAGAATCCGGAACGGAGACTACATGCAGGACAATGTCCTTATTCCTGATTTTTTTGAAATCCTCACAGACTATGAACGGCGTTTTCATGAAGCAGAGGTCCATAGTATGCTCCCCGATCATCCGGACATGAAGGCAGTCGGGGATTTTGTAGAGAGTATCAACCGCCGTGTGGTGACTGGAGAGATCGGATGAGAAACATACAGAAAGAGATCCGGGAAAACCTGGATGCGATTGAGAAAAAATATGATGTAAAAATCCTGCTTGCGGTGGAGTCAGGCAGCCGTGCCTGGGGATTTGCATCTCCGGACAGTGATTATGATGTCCGTTTTATCTACCTGCACAGGCCGGAGGAATATCTCCGGATCGACTTTATAAAAGATGTGATTGAGTGGCAGCTGGACGAGGTTCTGGACATCAATGGCTGGGACCTTCGAAAGGCCCTGCTGGCATATGGAAAAGGGAATCCGAATGTGATGGAATGGGCGAATTCGCCGATCGTTTACCGAAAGGCGGACGAATGGGATGCGCTGAAAGAAGCTGCGATGCATTATTTTTCTGAAAAGTCCGCTTTGTGCCACTATTACGGGACCGCCAATAGTACACTGCATGGCTTTCTGACAGGAGATCTGATCCGTTATAAGAAATATTTCTATGCGCTTCGGCCCCTTCTGTGCTGCCGGTGGATCGAAAGATATCATTCTGCTCCGCCGGTGGAATTTGATAAACTGCTTACCATGTTCAGGGAACCGGATGATGTACTGACGCCGGAGCTGTATGCGTCTGTCCGGGAATTACTGGCACGAAAAGCCCTGACAGAGGAAAAGAATCTGAATCCTCAGATGCCGGTCATCATCGATTTCATAAGAGATGAGTGTGCCCGTCAGAAGCAGATTTCGAATGCGGCGCCGGATGACCACAGACACGATTATAAAGAACTGAATGACGCTTTCCGAAAGCTCCTTGAGAAGGGAGTATGAAGCGCTTCGCGGCAAGAGGACGCTGGAAGAAGTAACGCTGTAAGAAGAAACACAGGGAATAACTCGCGCAGGGAATGACCCGATCACGGGACTGGAATTAAATCGGAATTGCAGTTATAGTGGGAGTATAGCCGTGACAGAAATTACAACAGTCTGGCTGTAACCGGTTAAGGCGTGAGACTTCAGATTAACCCGGTTATAAAAGTTGTACCGGTTATAAAAAAGGACATACCGGTTATAAAAGAGCCGGCAGCCGGAAAGGAGGATTATTAAAATGACATTTCAGGAAATGCTTGAAAAGAGGGAAAGCTGCAGAGCGTATTCTGACCGCCCTGTGTCGAGAGAAGACCTTATGAAGCTGGTGGAGGCGGGACGGCTCTCGCCCAGCGGATGCAATGCCCAGCCTTGGAAATTTATCGTTGTTGACGAGCCCGAGGCCAAAGAAAAAATCTGTGATGCCCTCGTGGTGGAAGGCGGTGCGACAGGCGTTCCGTTCCGCAAACAGGTTCCGGCCTATATCATTCTGGTGGAACAGCCGGCAAAGGTGATGCCTTTCGTGAAGGCACATTACGGGGACACGCAGAGATTTGCCCAGGGCGATATCGGCATGGCAGCCATGAATATGTGCTACCAGGCTCTGGAACTGGGTCTTTCCACCTGCATTCTCGGCCTCAACGACCAGAAGAAGATGGAGGAGTATTTTGGAATCCCGGAGGGCAGTGAAGTCCGTATTGTCCTTGCAGTGGGATACAGCGCAGAGGAAAAGGCGCCTCGAAAGAAGATCCGCAAGACCACTGAAGAGATCTGCAGCTTCAATCACTGGTAAAACAGGGAGCGGTGCGTAGGCATGGCAGCCAACATGATCGGCGTGAAGAAAAGGATCATCATTGTCAACATGGGGATCCTGAACCTTGTCATGTTTAACCCGGTCATGATCGGGAAGGATACCCCCTACGAGACAGAGGAGGGATGCCTTTCCCTCACTGGTGTCCGCAAAACTACACGCTATCAGAATATAGAAGTAGAGTATTTCGACAGCAGCTGGAAGAAACACCGGCAGAAATACTCAGGCTGGACAGCCCAGATCATCCAGCATGAGCTGGATCATCTTGAGGGACGGATCATATAAGAAGGACTGACAATGCTGTGAGATTTGCCGGATTCTCCTGATACAGTATTACTGACGATTATCATACACAAAGGTTTCCGCCGCCTGGTGTGAAACAGAAACAGCCCGGGACTTCGGTCGGCTTGAGCCGGCTATAGCCCCGGGTTGTTGATTTCTGAAAAAATGTATCTATGACCAAAAAAGGCGTCATTTAATCAAAAGGTTTTACAGACTTACTCCATTGTCTCATCCCACTTTTTCTGCCTGGGAGCATCTTTCTTTTTATCAAAAACTGTGCCGGGAGCGGGAACCGGTATCCTTTTCAGCCGGTTGATCCTCTCCTGCTCCTTTTTGGACAGCTTCCGGAACTCCGTTTCAGCCTCTTTTTTCAGCCTGCTTTTATCCTTGCTCATAAGTAATGTCCTCTTGTGCTCTGTGCCTGTAAATACGTTTATTCTACCACACACATGTGCGCATCAATAGTTCCGATTTTTCGTAATATTGGGCAATTTTCGTCCGTTTTTTATTCTTCATCGCGCAATACCCCTGACTTCAGATCGTGGGATACATGTTATAATCAGACATGGCTATAGGATATTTTTTCAGTTAGAGAAAGGAGATGACTGTGCAAACATTATACATAATTGCAAGCGTATGTTCTGTTGTCAGCATGATTGGTCTGGCCGCCGCCATCTATCAGATCAGGGAAGTCAGGCAAACCGTGGAAAGCACCAGGCAAACCATGGAGAAATGCTTAAATGTATTGCAGAACGCGAAGGATTTTGACCATCTTATTCGCCTGATCCAGTTCCGGCTTGAAAAGAGCAATGACAATCTGAAAAAAATCGGAAGTATTTTTGAAGAGGCAAGAAGCAATGGTTATACCCCTGCGGTCTCGGAAAGGACCCATGAGCTGATTGCCTCGAATGAGGATTTAAGAGCCGCGATAGAGAAAGACCTGCCGGAATGCGGATCCCTGTTATCTTCCGCAAATGACAGTCTCAGAAACTCAATCAATGATCGTTTCTGGGAGAGCAAGATCAATTTTGCGAAGGGTTATATGGAAAAATGCCACAGCAAACTGATTGAAAGGCAGAAATCGATCGAGA
>JAUNEM010000322.1 GCA_030525515.1 Eubacteriales bacterium | reverse complement strand
GGGAGTTTTGCTTCGGTCCCGGCTCGTAAGCGGGTGTTTGTCTTGGGACCCGGCGCGGATGCGGGCCTTTTGTTGCGGGCCCGGACGTGGAGGTGAAGCCTCGCGGAATTGTTGGACGATTGAGCAGGAACAGATATGGTTAAAACACTCCAGAAAAAATTTATTGTCGCTGCCATGATCGTAGTTACGATTCTGCTGGCGACCCTGATCGGAGCGATCAATATCCTGAACTATATCTCCGTGACGGAACTGCAGCGCAGAATGCTGGAAATGCTCTGTGAAACAGATGCCCGTCCTGAAAGGTCTGCTTTTATTCGCGGAGGAAAAGACGGCAGGCAGGGACGCTGGGAATCCGGCTACAGAACAGATTTTCCGGGCGGAGAGTATGGAATTCAGGTACAGGAGGACAAGCGGCAGGACGGCACCGGGCTTTCCGACAATAATAATGTGAATGGAAATCCGTCTGTGAATGAAATTCCGCCTCAGGAAACAGGAGAGGAGCCGGCACTGCAGCAAGGAGCTGAAGACAGAGAAAGGGGAAGAGAGAAAACTTCGCCCGCTCTGTTCGGAAGAGGATTTACCCTGGACGATATGATGGCCATACGCTTTTTTGCCGTGTGGTTTGATGAGAACGGAGAAATCCTGACGACGGATGTGTCCAGGATTTATTCAGTCTCCGAAGAGGAAGCGGCAGAAATCGCGAAAAGCCTCTTTGTCCCGCTGGACGGCGGGGAAAAGAAGGGGGGACTGTCGGGAGATTTCAGATATATGCTTCAATCCCGGCAGAAATCCGACACCCGGCAGGGATCCGGCATCCAGCCGGATTCCGGTCAGGAGACGCGGAAGGATCCTGAGCAGGACCTTTCAGCGGCGGCGGGCAAAAAGGCAGCCTTCTTTCTGGTCGCGATGGATACATCCGGGGATCGGAGTGACCTCCTTGCAGTCCTGGGGATTTCCTGTCTGATCGCGGCAATCTGCTGGCTGCTGATGCTGATCCCGGTGTATCTTCTGGCAAGAAGGGCTATTGCGCCTGTGGCAATGAGCGTTGAGAGACAAAAGCAGTTTGTCACAAATGCCGGTCATGAACTCAAAACTCCTGTCGCAATCATTCAGGCAAATACTGAGGCGCTGGAACTATTTAACGGAGAGTCAAAATGGACCCGCAATATCCGCTCGCAGACGGAACGCCTGAACGGTCTGATGCAGAATCTCCTGACGCTCTCTAAAATGGATGAGAGCGCTATGAATCTGAAGATGAGTTCATTTCCGGCCGGAGTGCTCATCAGTGAAGTCTGGGAGAGCTTTGCCGAACCGGCCGGCGCCAGGGACATTTCATTCCTCTTTCAGGCTCCCCCGGACGGCAGCGACTCGGTCCTGGCAAACCGGGAGAGTATCGCCCAGCTTCTGTCCATTCTCTTCGACAACGCTGTCAAGTATACACCTTCCGGCGGACAGATTCAGGTGTCCGTGACCCGGGATTCGGGCTGGGTCAGACTGGTACAGTCCAATACGGTTTCCGCGGACAGCGGTGACGGAGAGGGAGGACTCCCGGAAGACCCCAACAGGCTTTTTGAGCGTTTTTACAGGGCGGACAAGGACAGAAGCCGCAAAAAAGGGGGATACGGGATCGGACTTTCCGCCGCTCGGGCAATCGCGGAGGCGAACCGCGGCAGTATCCGCGCCGAAAAGGAAAGGGACCGGATTTCTTTTGTCATTTCTCTCAGAAGGGGCAATGCCTGATGATATGGTTGCGCGCTACCGCAATGCGAATGTGTGGGCGTTCGGAGAATAATATCAAATGCCTGAGCGAGCTCGGCATTTGA
>JAUNEM010000134.1 GCA_030525515.1 Eubacteriales bacterium | reverse complement strand
GCAAAGACGCAGAGAGTTCCTCCGCGGCTTCCCCTTCGTGGAAAGAAACAGACAGCGCCTCCGCGGCTTCCTCTTTCAGGAAAGACACGGACAGCAGCTTTAAAACAGCGCCGGAAGCAGGAGCCGGAAAGGGGTACGAAAAGGGGCAGCAGGAAAGAACCGATAAAGTTCACCCCTGGAAGAAAGTCGCAGCCGGTCTGGTCGTCGTATGTGCCTGCCTGGCAGCCTTTCTTCTTTTGAGAGACAACTCCTGGAAACCGGGTAAAGACGCCGCGCGCTCCATGGCCGCATCCTCCCTCAGCATCAGCGATACAGCGGCTGAAAGCTCCCTGCCCGCGATCGTAAAGCTCGTACAAAAAGAGGAGGAGGCGATCGAAAACCTCCCTCTGACCATAGACGATCCTTCATTGAAGCATTCCATCCTCGCAGCCCTGGATATTTCCGGCGATCAGCTTTTATTAAAGGATACTTACGGTGTCACTGAGCTGGCTCTGAGACTGGCTGACCAGGATAAAGAAAAAGGAATCAAGAGTCTCGCGGGACTGGCTCTTTTCCCTTCTCTGCAGAATGTTTCTCTCGTTAACTGCAATCTGGGGGACGATGTCGATTTTTCAGCTCTGCAGAACCTGCCCGACCTTCAGATTCTGAACCTGCACGGCAATCAGATCAGTTCGGCGGAACCCTTCCGGAATCTGACCGGAATGCAGTGGCTGGATCTGGGTGACAACAAACTCAGCGATATTTCTCCTTTGGCCGGTATGACCGGCCTCCAGAGCCTCTCTCTTCACGGCAATGAGATTACAGACATCTCCGCCCTGACCAACATGACAGGACTGGTGAATCTGTATCTTGACGACAACAAGATCACCTCCCTCGCTCCGCTCAAGGATATGAAGAGCCTGCAGGTCCTTGGTCTTCAGAAAAATGAGATTACGGATCTCTCTCCTCTCCAGGACCTCCCCGCGCTCCAGTCCCTGGTCCTGAGCAGCAACAAAATCGCGGATATCTCTGCCCTGAGTTCTTTGACAGGCCTCAGGGAACTGTGGATCAACAACAACCAGATCTCTGATGTGAGCCCTATCTCCTCTCTCAGCCAGCTGACCTGGCTGGATCTGGGAAGCAACAAGTTCAGCGATCTGTCTCCCCTGCAGGGAATGACCGGACTCGCCGGCATATCCCTCTCCAAAAACAGCATCGAAGACATTACGCCTTTACAGAAACTCACAAGGCTGACTTATCTGGATCTGGAGGGCAACAAGATCAAGGTTCTCTCCCCTCTGGAAAAGCTTGCTTCGCTTGAGACGCTCTATCTCAACGACAACCGGATCGAGGACCCTTCTCCCCTCAAAAATCTGAAAAAGCTGAACGAGCTGGCACTGGGGAAAAACAAAATCAAGGATCTCTCTTCTCTGCAGGATCTGACACAGCTCCAGAGCCTGGATCTGTATACAAACGAGATCAGTGATATCTCTGTTCTTGCGCAGCTGAAAAAGCTGACCTGGCTCAATATCGGCCGCAATCAGATCAGCAGCCTGGCTCCGATTTCGGATCTGACAAATCTGGAATCCCTGCAGATTTACAGGAACTCCATCTCGGACCTCTCCCCCCTGGCGGGGCTGACAGCGCTCAAATATCTGGTTGCGGACGTCAATTCCATCAGCAGTCTGCAGCCCCTGCAGAATCTGACCAATATGGAGGTCCTCTATGCGGAATACAACAACATTCAGGATGTCTATCCTCTGAGTAATCTGACTCAGCTGAAGGAAGTTTACCTGGCAGGAAATCCCATCGGTGATTATTCTCCCCTCGAGAATCTTCCCGGTGTCAAAATTTACAAAGAGTCAAAGTAACCGGTCATGCCGGGGTCTTCCGGCTTCACCAGCCACAAGCAATCAAAAACGGAGGGAGTTATGAAAAACAAAGTAAAGCAATTAGCTGCCGCATTTCTGATCGCCGTCGCGATCATAGTAAGTGTTCATCCTGAACCGGTTTCCGCAGCCCCGTCTGCCCCCAACAACCTCTATTTTGTCCAGTGGGCCAAGTCAGATTTCACTTCTTTCCGTGTCCGCTTTACGACCAAGCAGTATGTCAGCGGAGTGCAGTACAGATTGACGCTCACAAACGGCAAAACAGACTTCCTGAGTTCGCACTGGGACGGGCCTTTTTCCAGTGGGACTACTCTCACAATGACCTTTTACGATTTTTCAAACAATCGTGTCCGTCACGGCTATGTGAGAACATACAGATACACCAGCAGCGGAAGGAGAGTGTACAGTAACTGGTCCAATGCAGTCCACATCTCTCCCTCACCCGTCAAAAACAAAGTGAAAGCTTCCATAGTCAGTTCCAAAAGCACCAATGTCAGACTGAAATGGAACACGATCTACGGCTGCCACGGTTATAATATTTACGTGACTACAAACCCCGCCGGGAAATGGTACTGGAACCAGAGCACCAGGGAGTCTTCCACTGCCACCTCTGCAATCCTCAAGACTTACAAGGGCAGCAAGCTGAAGCCATATACGACATACTATGTCCGGGTGGCTTCCAGAAGAAAACGCCACGGCGTATTCTGCAAGATCTGGTTCCCTTCCACGAGTTTCTGGAACTGCAGATTCAAACTGACCAAGTAATTGATCCGGACTGAGACCCGGATCGCTCTTCTACATTTGTGGTTATGACTGGTGTTCACAAACATGCATGGCAGACATGCATGGAGAACCTTTGGCGAAACTCACACAGGAAATACAGATTATGATGAAAAAAAATTTCAGGACATATACGGAATCCGGCACCTGCCTGCCGGACGGTTCCTCCCCGACCGGAAACCATTATGAGCGCGGATCAGCCGGGAAAATCAGGGCCGGTGCCTGCCTTACAGCCCTTTGTATTCTCCTTTCTGTCCCCGCCTTTGCGGAGTCTGTGACTGAGCAGCCGGCTGTCACCGGGGCCTCATCTCAGATCGAAGCTCCCGACGGCAGTACATCCGCTGCCGCGTCCGCGGAAGGGGATGAAAACATCAAAACCCCCAAGAAGATCCCGTTCAAGAACCTGCCCAAGATGGAGCATCGTCCCCGTCACGGACGCAATAAGCACAACGGCAAGGATCTGGTCTATGATACCCTGACCAAAGAGGAAGCGGCCAAGAGGGAAGAAGAAAGAAAAGCTGAAGAAGCCCGCAGGGCAGCCGAAGCCGCAGCTGCAGCCCGGAAAAACAGTTCCTCCTCCAAAAAGAAATCCTCCAAGCAGAAATCCTGCGGCGGCTATAAGGACATACAGTACTAAGTGTGAATAAAGCAGTGCGAAAGCGCCCGTGGCGCGGAGCAATGCGTAGCTTTATTCATACGTGTTTGTGAACAACAGGTCATAGCCGCAAGTATGATCAAAGCAGTGAGGAAATCGGCTGCAAATGCGGGGCCCGCCCGGGCATTTTCGGACATTCTCCAAGTTCCCGAAAACATGCGGATTTTCCGAGCGCCGGAAATATGCGGACATTTTCTAAATACCCCAAAATAAAGATCCCCTGTGTCCGGGTCCGGACACAGGGGATGTTTATTTTTTCATATATTTTCGGATGTTTTTTGTGTGCTTCGTATGGTCGTGGGTATTGTTTTTCGTGTATCCCGCATGGCCGTGCATGGCCGTGAGTATTGTTTTTCGTGTACTCCGCATGGCCGTGGGTATTGTTTTTTGTATGCCTCATCCGGTTCGGTCCGGGATACTCAGCCGCAAAGCCCTCTCTCTGTTGTCTCATAGAGCTTGAGGATCTCATCGAGGCTGCCGGACATTTTTTTCGTTCTGCTCTCTATTTTCCCCATGTTTTCCGCCGCGCGGGCTGTAGCCGCCCTGATGGCGGGAGTATTGGCAGTCATGAACCTTATTTTTTCTCCCGCGCCGGATATTTCTTCCGCGGACTGATGAAGATCACTGACCAGAGCTGAAAACATAGTGAGTACACTTCTGATGATCTCCGGATCCACCCGGAACTGATGGTGGCCGCCGGAGGAAGAACCTGCCGGTTTCTTCGATGCTCCGGATTTTTTGGACGGGATTTTTCTGTCGCTGCCGTCCTTCTCAACCCGGATCTTGTCCATGTCTTCCCTGACAGCCGGGATCATCTGAAGGATTCCCTCAAGGTTTTCCTCAGTGAGATCGAGTCCCGTTTTATCTTTAATCGCCTGTCTGACTTTCTCCAGAATCTTCCCTCCGGAAATCCAGTTGTCGAACAGAATCACTCCCCCTGCCTTTCCGAGTAAATCAACAAGCTGCTCAAAGGTAATGGTTATGGGTATCTTATTATTGAAGGGAAGATCTATCTCGATTTTGATGCCTTCGTTGAGGATCTGCTCGACAATGTCCACAATTTTGCAAAGATCTTCTCTTCCGGATTTTTTCAGGAACTCCCGGATCAGCCTGGCCACCTCGGGGTTTTCTCTCTCATAGCGGACAAAATAGGCCAGCAGATAGGGGAGTGATTCCCTTGTTTCAGGGTCGTTCAGCATGTCATTCAGCTCAGCCATCACCTTTTCAGTGTCATTGCTCTTGAGAGAAAAGCCGCACATGACCATGTTATAGATCATTAAGAGCATCTTATCCCTGTCCTGATCGGGCAATGACCTCAGGCAGCTGTTGAAGAACTCATCTACTGCTTTCATCTCCGCAGGCTGTCCGTCCGGACACTCTTCCAGGCTGAATCCGCCGTTCTCGTCGTCCCATTTGAAAAAAGATACCGGATGGTGGTTTTCCAGAAAGTTTCCGCCTCCGTCGCCTACATCCTGTCCCTTGTAATAGGTTGTCTCGCCGATGTCATTCAGCAGGAGATTGACGTAATCATAATCCACATTATGGTTTTCGATTATGTCCTGACGCTCCGCGATCCGGTCACTGTACTTGTCCATGAACTTGTCCGAAAAGCCCTGTCCGTCGAAGGACACACAGTGATCGACAGAATCGTCCATGACAGTGATGTATTTACTCTTGTTTCCGCCCTTGGAGTGGCCGGTGACTGTCACATCATACTGGTCCAGATTGTATTTTTCACATGCATCCCGGTACCAGGCCAGCGCGTTTTCCTGCTGCTGTGTATCCGCGACGTTTCCACCGATAAAATCGTCCTTCCACTCTTCGGTTGCGGTTCCCTGAAAGAGTACGATGGCTTCTTTGGTGCTTTCATCCGTCAGTACCATGCTCTTTCCACCGCCGCCGCCTTTCGCATTGTCCACATGGCATTCCCGGATCCTCAGATTCATGATCTTTGGGTCATTTTTGACCGCCTGAATCAGATTCTTCCAGTCCCTGCTGGTAGACATGTCGGGTACATTTTTTCCTTCCGCCAGCTCACTGAATCTTTGATTCCCGATCAGGTCAGCAACTGTCCGGGGTTTGTTTCCGGTAATAAACTCGTCCTGACTGACTTGGTAAATTAAATTGTTCAGCAGCAAAAGCTGTTCTTTCGAAAAAGCCATTTCTCTTCCCTCGCCCGAATCACGGAATCAGTCCCTCATGATGCAGCTGAACAGGAGACTGTCCCACTCTCCTTTTTCTGCTTCCAGGTCCCGGATGTCGCCTGTTATATCCCCGCCTGTAAAATAGATCCAATAGTCTCCGTACAGTTTTTTTTCAAGCAGAGTCTTTTGAACAGTCTCCCTGATGCTTTCATCCGGCACGGATCCGCTGACATAAAGAGCTGTCTGTCTTCTCAGGTTGGGATCAAAAGCAAGGAGTTCTTCCACCGAAGGCTCCGCCGGCAGTCCTTCTCCTGCTGTCGACAGAAAGACGGTGTAAGCCCGCGCGGGGCATCCGGTCTCCTCCAGAATCTGCTCGATCATGGCATCATAGCTCTCTTCCACAAGATAGCCGTAAAAATTGTCTTCGCATCTGAAAACTGTCCCGTTCTCTGAAGGAAATACCTTGACCAGGCAGAGGGGAGACCCGCTGTCCTTAAAACGGATCTCAGCCCACGAGCGGAAGCGGTCTGCAGGACTCAGGGATTGGATTTGGAAATCGCGGTCGGGATATCTCTCCTTCAAATAAGACTCTCCGGCGCGCAACTGGTCCAGTGCCTCTCTCTGATAGCTGAAGAGCCTTCCCTCTTCAATTCTTTTCTCTTCCCCGAACGCGCCTGTGAGAAGCCTCTTTTCATCTTCAGTCAAATTACTGACAGCCATCCCGTTTTCTTTTCCGCTCATCGCTTCTCCTCCCGATTGCTCCGTGGCTTCTGCCGCAGGTGTGTCAGTCCCTGTGCATCCTGTCGCCAATACCAGTGCCATTGTCAGAATGATGAAAAAAACACTGGTTTTATTCCTGTTTTTCATAACACAGAACCGTCTTTTATTCCTTTCTGAGCCGCGCCGTATCCGGCACCGGTCAATGATTTATTCTTCATCGCTTAAGACTTGCGAGCGAGTCTTGAATCTTCATCCAAATGCAGAGCAAGTTTCCTCATCGGATCCCTGCTCTGCTATGTTGTCCGCCGTCCTGGGTTAACCAGATTATTGAATTGTCCGCCTGATCAGCTGATCAGGTTGGTGTTGACCGTTGTGACAGAGGCGACCTGTTTCTCGGCGGCCTCATAGGTCCTTGCCATCTCCTCCAGATCCTTGACGTGCTCTGTGATCATCTTTGAGATCATTCCCATGTCGTCCTCGAGTTCTCCGAAGCGGTTGATAAAAGCTGTGGCGCTGTCGCCTTCCCACTGGCTGTTCAGACCTTTGGCAAGGGAAAGCATCTGGCCGGTAAGCTGTGTGATACTGTTGTTCCTGGTCTGAAACTCACTCGACGCATTGAGCAGTTCCTGTGTGGTTACAAGAATATTTCCTTCCATTTTATCTTCCTTTCCTCTCTCTGGAGATCTGTCTGTTTAATCTTTATCCTGCTGTTCAAGCTTTATATTTTAATCTGTATATTGCTGTTTAATCTCTGTCCTGCTGTTCATCTGCCTGCCCTTTTCCCGGGCGGTCACTGCCCGTCTGAGCAGCTCCTCAGCAGGTCCTCCGGCTCGCAATGGATGCTGCCTGCCTCTCCGCTTCACGAGTGCCCCGGGCAGCAGCCTTCAGCCTTCAGCCTCAGCAGGTCCTCTGGTTTGCGATGGATGCTGCCTGCTGCTCCGCTTTCGCGTACTCCTGTGCCGCGTCAGCCAGGGCCTTCACGAAAAGGTTGATCCCGTTGTAGAAATTCTCGAACTTTGCCAGATCCGTCGCGTATGCGTTGTGGAAGGCGTCTCTCGCGGGGCCTTCCCACATTCCGGACA
>JAUNEM010000133.1:5674-7306 GCA_030525515.1 Eubacteriales bacterium | reverse complement strand
GAAGAACACGCTATTCAGGAAATGAGAAAAGCATTTGCATCCGCGAGCGCATCGCGGGAGCCCTGATGGTTATCCTGGTCCTGGCGGTGAGCACAGGAATCGTCATTTTTCTGCTGCGGCTGTGCGGCAGGGTTCATCCCTTACTGCGCCTTCTGGCAGAGGGTGTCCTCTGCGGACGGCTCCTGGCCCTTCGAAGCCTGGGGCAGGCGGGCTTTTCCGTGAGAGATCCCCTTTTGCGGGGAGACCTTGAAGGGGCACGTAAGGCCGTCTCCATGATCGTCGGACGCGATACGGACCGTCTGGATGCCGAGGGCATCGCCAAGGCCGCAGTGGAGACCGTGGCCGAAAACACATCCGACGGAGTGACGGCCCCTCTTTTTTACATGATTCTGCTGGGAGGAATCGGCGGTATTTTCTACAAAGCAGTGAATACCATGGATTCCATGACGGGATATAAAAATCCCAGGTACAGGTATTTCGGGACAGCCGCGGCCAGACTTGACGATGTGATGAATTTCATTCCCGCCAGACTGACCGCCCTGTTCATGATCCTGGCCTGCTGTCTGCCTGGAAAAGAGAGTGTTTCTGTTTCGGGAATGGATGGCACCAGTGAGAAAAAACATGACGAGGGAAAAACCTCAGTGTCCCAGGCTCCTGCTCATCCCATGGAAGCAATCTCCTCCGCAAATCTATCTTCGGGTGTCCCGGCACAGAAGCGCCCGGACATGCCGGAAAGAGTGCTGATCCCCGACGGTGCTGCGGCCTTCCGCGTCTGGAAAAGGGACCGCCTCAAGAGTCCCAGCCCCAATTCCGCCCAGACCGAGTCTGCCTGCGCCGGCGCCCTTCACCTTAAACTCCTGGGAGACACCTGGTACTTCGGAGAACTGCATCACAAGCTGGAGATCGGGGACGGCGGCCGGCCGGTGGAGCCCGTGGACATCACCCGCTCTGTGCGGCTGATGAACCGCTGCACCGCCCTCATGTTTGCGGCCGGAATTGCGCTCCTCATCATTCTCGGGAGATATTAGGCGGCAGAAGAGCCGGAAGATTATTCCAAAGTATTGCCGGCAGAATGATCGGCAGAATCGATCGTAGAACAGTCAGAAGGATAACCGGCAGAAAAAACAGTTCTACAGAGCGATACTATAAACATTGATATGGAGATTCATAGATGAGTAACCCGGCAGCGACACCCACCCGCTTATTGCTTGCGGTCAGCTTCGGCACTTCTTTTGCGGATACCCGTGAGAAGACCATCGGAGCTATTGAAAAATGTATAGAAAAAAGGCATCCGGACTGCACTGTGCAAAGATGCTTTACCAGCCGTTTCATCCGGAAAAAACTGCTGGAGCGTGACGGTCTGATTATTGCGGGACCGGAAGACGCGATCCGGGAGGCTGAGGAAAAAGGTATCCGGGAGTTGTTTGTGCAGCCTCTGTACCTGATGCACGGAACGGAGCACCGCAGGCTGATGGAGCTTCTAAAAGAAGCAGAGCATTTTTTTGACAGGATATCTGTCGGACCCCCCCTCCTCTGTGATGATTCGGATTTCCTTGTGATCACGGACGCAATCCTTCACCATCTTCCTGTAGAGACAGAGGACACAGCTGTTGTCCTCATGGGGCACGGGAA
>JAUNEM010000133.1:0-5574 GCA_030525515.1 Eubacteriales bacterium | reverse complement strand
TTCTGGCTCCTTTTATGGTCGTATCGGGAGACCATGCCCGAAACGACCTGGCAGGAGACCGGGAGGATTCCTGGAAGAGCATCTTCCTGAAAAAGGGTTTCGAAGTCGAAACAGTTCTGTGCGGAATAGGAGAGTGGGAAGAAGTGCAGGAACTGTTTGCGGCACATGCGGGACTTTGCCTGAACTGAGCCTGCAAGGGCAAGACAAAGATTCAGTCTGAGTGACCGGAATAGTGCGTCCGCGGGTACATCATGAGATAAATGACAGCGGCAGATCCGCATATTCTTTGGAAACGAGGTCTCAGGCATGACAATAGGAAATGGTCATTTTTGGAATAGAATGAAAATCCTTTTTCTGATGATTATTCTGATCATGTCTGCGGCTATGCTTACGGCCTGCAGGGGAGCAGGCACACAGACAGAAAAATCCGGGACAGAGGAACCCGGGAAAGCAGGATCGGAGACGGCAAAAACCGCCAAAGAGACAGCGGAAGAAGAGGAGACGGCAAAAACCGCCAGGAAGACGGCAGAAGAAGAGGAGTCTGCGGAACCGGGAGACGGGAATGAAGCAGACCCCGACATTATCCTCGGAGACGAGCGAACGGATATCTATCTGCCCATGCTGGATGGAAAACGGGTCGCGCTTTTTACGAATCAGACAGGAATCGTAGGAAACAGAATCGAGATCGATACAGACTCCGAGGCTGAACACGCCCGGGAAGATGAGAACACGGACACCGGCAGCACTGACGCAGGTTCCATTCAAGTCGTGGAAGATGCCGGTACAGACTCCATGGGAGATAAAGAAGATGCCGGTGCAGACTCTCTGAAGGCTAAAGAAGATGCCGGTGCAGACTCCTTTACCGGGGGAGAGGATCTGATCCCCTTCGGACAGACCGGGGACGGAAGTCCTGTGGAATACGGGGAGCATATCGTGGACGCTCTTGTGCGGCAGAAAGTGGATCTGACTGTCATATTTGTGCCCGAGCATGGGCTGAGGGGGAAGGACGATGCCGGGGCTCAGGTTCAGGATTCTGTGGATGAGAAGACCGGCCTGCCTGCCATCTCGCTCTACGGAAGCGGGGCGGCATATCCCTCCTCCGCAGACATGGATCGCTTTGACACTTTGGTGATTGATATTCAGGATGTGGGCCTTCGCTATTACACATATTACATCACCATGTATTACCTGATGGACGCATGCGCGGCGGCTGGCAAAGAAGTGGTCATTCTGGACCGCCCCAACCCCAACGGCTTTTATGTAGACGGACCGGTCCTGCGGGACGAATTCGTCTCCGGTGTCGGAATACTCCCCATCCCTGTTGTACATGGCATGACGCTGGGGGAACTGGCACAGATGATTAACGGGGAAGGATGGCTCAGCTGCGGAAAAGACTCCTGCCTGCTGACGGTAGTACCCTGTGAAAACTATACTCACCAGAAGAAATCCAGCCTTGTCATCAACCCGTCACCCAACCTCAAGGATATGAGGGCCGTCTACCTTTATGCTTCCACCTGCTATTTTGAAAATACTGCTTTTTCGGTCGGACGCGGCACAGCATTTCCTTTTGAAATATATGGGAGTCCTTATATTACGGGCAATGACGAATATGACTTTTTCTTTACGCCGGAGAGTATGGAAGGCGCAGTCTCACCCGCTTTTGAGGGACAGGAATGTTATGGAAAGAACCTTCGAGGCCTTCCCCTCAGACAGATTTGGGATGAAAAAATCAATCTGGAATACGTGATCGATGCATACAGGGCGATTCAGGAACAAAATCCCGGAATCTCTTTCTTTGGACAGCCTGACGGAAGCGGCCATTACTGGATCGACATACTTTTCGGAACAGACCGGGTCCGCGGGATGATCGAGGAGGGCGCCGGTCCACGGGAGATTGAGCAATCCTGGCAGACGGAGGTTGAGGCTTTTAAAGAGAAGAGACGTCCCTACCTTCTTTATGAAGAATAAGAATACCGGCAGCCTGCACCGATAAAGCTCCTGCCTCTCGCGGCGTGCTTCTACATGGAGGAATAAATGAAAAAATATAAATTGATAGCACTGGACATGGACGGAACACTTCTCACATCTGACAAGAAGGTCCATCCGGACACAGTCAGGGACATAGCGTACGCTGCAGGGCAGGGTCTGCATGTTGTCTACTGTTCAGGAAGGACACTTGTGGAGCTTCGACCCTATGAGGACCTGCTGCCCGATATCCGCTTTGCAGTCTCGACCAGCGGCTCTGAGGTCTATGATTTCCATGAGAAAAAATATGTCTTCCGCAAGAGCATTCCACTGGACCTTGCCCGAAAAATAGTGTCGCTGATCGGTGAACAGGCCGGAATGCTTCAATTCCTGACAGACGGCGTGTCGATTATCCGCGGCGACGTGCTTGACCATATGGAAGATTACCATATGGGAGTCTACAAGGATCTTTACCGCAAAGTGGCAATCACGGTTCCCAGCATGACAGATGAACTGGACAGGCATGAGTCGATCTCGAAGATCAACTATTATTTCCGGACAAAAGAGGACTGGGAAGAGGCGTACGGGAAAGTCAGAAACCTGCCTCTTACTTTTGCCCGCCCTGAAGAGTATACGCTGGAGATGACCTACGAGGGAGTATCCAAGGCGCTGGGACTGCAAAAGCTGGCGGAGGCTCTGGGAATTTCCATGGAGGAGACCATCGGAATCGGAGACGGCGACAACGACCGCGCAGTGCTGGAAGAAGTGGGTCTCTCTGTTGCCATGGGGAATGCCGACAGCAGTATCCGGGACCTGTGCGCTTTTGTGACAGATGACAACGACCACAACGGCGTGGGAAAGGCAATCCGGAAAATACTGGGATGAGCATGAAATCAGTCTGCATGAAAGAAAAATTCGTGCACATCCGGCGCGCAAGAATCCCGGGCGAGTCATGAAAGCGTCATGAAACTACTTCACTTTGTCCCATGTAAAAGAAAATGTCAGTCAAACTGAACGACCCAGTTTTCCGAAGAACAGGCCTCGAAGCACATTCTGACCTGTTCTTCGCTGCATTTTTCCTCCGCCAGAGGAGGAAGCTCCTCAAGGCTGAAAAAACCGCTCGCGGAGGTTTCGATATTGGGGACGAATTCCCCTCCGATCATTTCGCACAGATAAAAGATTTTGATCACTCCGAAGAGATATGGCTGGGGATTGTGTTTGTCCTTGTCGTGTACAGCGATCAGCTTTTTTACTGAGACGTCTACGCCTGCTTCCTCCCTGGCTTCCTTGACAGCATTGTCCGCAGGAGCAAGGTTGTATTCGCACCATCCTCCCGGTATGGACCAGCGTCCGTCACTCTCCCGGACCAGCAGGATTTTTCCATCCCGGAAGATTGCCGCGCGCGAATCAACCTTGGGTGTCTGATAACCGGTGTCCGAGCAGAAAACCTCGACCACTTTGTCCACGGGGAGATCCGCCCTCATGGACAGCATGTGCGCAGCAATATCCCGGATCCGCTGGTACCGTTCCCGGTCATAAACATCCTTCCCATAATAGAGTCCCGCCTGCGCAATACTCTGCAGTTCCTTTGCCCATTCCAGAATTTGATCTTCCATTTAATATTCCTCCGTGAATCTGTTCAACATTCCTTCCGTGAAATCTGTTCAACATTTTTCTGATTGAATAAGAAACTATTGTTTTGGACACAGGGGGCTTAGCTTAATGTCATTGGAACCGTCCCTTGTCTCTTATTCCTGTGCATCCTCGAATCATCAAGGGCCTTATAGCAGGAAATGGTGAAACCGTGACTCCCCCCGCATAGTCAGGTATGAACAGTCCTGAGATTGGGGCATAACAAAAACGCGTCCTTTCCGATGACCTTCACGCTATCCGGGATAGTCACGCTTTTCACCTGCATGCCCCTAAAAGCCAGATCAGCAATCTCGCTGACTCCATCGGGGATTTTCACATCCTCGTCAGAGCCCCAGTAGCGGTATAGTGTTGAGTTCAGGATTACGAAACCATCTGCGTCCGCAAGACTCCAGCAACCCGTAAAGGCTTCTTTGCCGATTACCGGGACACCTGACGGGATCGTTAACTCAGACAGGGAAGTGCACCTGGCGAAAGCCTCATCCCCGATTTGCTGCAGACTATATGGCAGTTGCACTTTCTTCAGACCAGTGCAATGTGAGAAGGCAGCTTTGGCGATACTCCTGACCCCGGCCGGTATCGTCAGTTCCGTCAGGGCCTGGCAGTCTGCAAAGCACCTGACGCCGATGGAGGGCAGATTATATGGCAGGCTGACTTTAATAAGGCTTTGGCAGTATCGGAAGGCTGAATTCCCCAAAATCGTTTTGCGTCCGAGAATCGTCAGTTTGCGCAGGCTGCTGCAGCCCTTGAAGGCTCCGTCACCGATGCGTTCAACAGAATCAGGGATCGTCAGCTCTTTAAGAGAGGAGCAGAGGCTGAATGATGCCTCGCCGATTACTGTGACGTCTTTAGGTATCGTTATCCCCTCCAGGTTTTCACACCCCGCAAAGGCTGCCGCACCGATCGTGCGCAGGCTCTCCGGCAGACTCAAATGCCGCAGTTTTTTACAGCCACGGAAGGCTTCACTGTCAATCTCTACGACACCTTCCGTTATCGTCACTTCTGTCAGGCCAGTGCAGTCCCGGAACATCTCACTGGCAATCCGTCCGCCGCAGCGAGGAAGTGTCAACTCCTTCAGCCCCACGCATCCTGAGAAGGCCCGGACACCGATGCTTCTCAAGGAATCCGGGAGCATGAGAGATGGGAGGCTGCGGCAGCCCTTAAAAGCTTCCTCATCGAGGCCCGTCAGTCCTGTGGGGATCGTTAACATTCTGAGGTTAAAGCAACCGCGGAAGGCCTGGTTACCGATGTAGTGCACACTTGAAGGAAGCGATACGCGCTCCAGACTGTCACAGGCGGAAAAAGTCTCACTATTGATACCAGTGACGCCTTCCGGGATGCTGATCTCTTTTAGAGCCATACACCTTCTGAAAGCGCCGTCACCGATTTCAGTGACGCCTTCCGGGATGTTGATCTCCTTTAGGGCTACGCACCTGATGAAAGCCCTGTAACCGATTTTAGTCACGCCTCCCGGGATGAAGAGCTTCGGCAGATTTGCGCAGTCGTCGAAAGCATATCTGTCAATTGTTTTCAGGCTTTCCGGCAGACGGACATCTTGCAGGTTACGGCACTTGGAGAAGGCCCTGAACCCGATGACTGACACTCCATCAGGGATTGTCACGCTCCTAAGTTCTTTGCAATCACTAAATGCGTTTTCGCCCACTTCACGCACACCCGCGGGGATCACAACATCCCCACCGGGGCCCTTGTATTTTTTTAAGACACTGTCTTTGATTTCAAAATCTTCCATGTTACTCATAGCATCATTCGCCAACATATATGTTAAAATATATTGTTTTGGATGTCATCACAGCCGATATCTTTATCGGTATTCAGTATGTCTTTTTAATATTATAGTCGAATAATTTTCTTTGCACCAACTATTCCTCCCTGGAAAGGAGACACGGGGACGGTTCCTTGTCTCCTGAATTCCCTGGAAAGGGACAGGGGACGGTTCCT
>JAUNEM010000132.1 GCA_030525515.1 Eubacteriales bacterium | reverse complement strand
GCGGACATTTTCCGAGCTATTTACAAACTGTAACAGACAACTCAAAACATGAAAACCGGAGTCTGATATGGCAAAAATGGAAAAAACTGCAGCATTTACAGACAAGTTCACAGGAGAGACGAAAGAAAAGAAGGCATCCGTAAAAAACGGAACCTGGAGGATGATTATTACAATCATCTCAATGTTGATTTGTGTAGTCGTATTACTCCTGTTGGTCCGTTTTGCGGGATCAAAAGCCGGATGGATCTACGGTCTCATACGTTTTATCTCCGTGTTCCTGGTCATAGGCATTTATGCGAGCCACAAAGCCGGGACCATCCGTATGACATGGATCATTGTGATCATGTTTGAGCCTATTTTCGGAACCATACTATACCTGATGATCGGTATGAACGGCCATACGATGAAAATGCGGCGCCGCTATGAAGAAATCGACCAAAGACTCCTTCCCCTGCTGCCGGAAAACAGGGATGTGGAAGAACGTGTCAGGAGGCTCAGCGGCAGGCTTTACGGCGTGGTCAGATATATCAGGGACCAGGCAGGATATCCGGTCTATGAGAATACTTCGGTAACCTATTACGATGACGCCGAGAAGGGTTTTGAAGCTCAGAAGAAGGAACTTGCCCGTGCGGAGCGTTTTATTTTCATGGAGTATCATGCCATTGAGGATGCCGAGTGCTGGCACGAGATTCTGGAGGTGTTAGAGGACCGGGTGCGCGCGGGCGTCGAAGTGCGCGTTTTTTACGACGATATGGGAAGCCTGGGCTTTATCAACATGGATTTTGTGAAAAGAACAGAGGCAAAGGGTATTAAATGCAGGGTATTCAATCCTTTTCTCCCGGGTCTGAACCTGTTTTTGAATAACCGCGATCACCGCAAGATCACCGTGATCGACGGGAAGGTTGGCTTTACGGGAGGCTATAATCTGGCAAACGAATACTTCCACAGAAGCGAGCCTTTCGGATTCTGGAAAGACACAGGCGTCCGTCTGGAGGGAGACGCGGTGGACAGTCTGACGATGACCTTCCTTGAGATGTGGAACGCGGTGAGCGATGATGACAAAGACGATGTGGAATATCTCAAGTACTTCTCGGAAGGAATCGGGGAGGCTTATCATCTGAGAAAGAAAACCGGTACCGGCGGTGAAGCTCTGGCACAGGCTGTCCGGGGACTTCAACCGCGGATTTCGGGTATGGCAGCGGAGGAAGGCCCCGTGATATCCCGGGTGCAGACAGGTGAAAAAACAGGAAAAGCAGCGGAGAAAGAGACTCTGGAACTGCGGGAACAGACCGGCGGTACCGGCGGAAAAACATCCGGCAAGGGCTCCGGGACCGGATTCGTACAGCCCTATGCGGACTCTCCTATGGACGGCCGTCATATCGGCGAGGATGTTTACATCAGCATCGCTGAGGGAGCCACAGACTATGTCTGGTATATCACTCCTTACCTGATCATCACTGATGAAATGACCCATGCCCTGTCTCTTGCGGCAAAGCGCGGTGTCGATGTGAGGATCATCACTCCGGGGATCCCCGACAAAAAGATTGTCTACAGCATGACACGTTCCTATTACAATGGGCTGACCAGGAACGGAGTGCGTATCTACGAGTTCACCCCCGGTTTCTGCCACGCCAAGATGTGCGTGTCGGATGACCTGATCGCGACCTGCGGCACGATCAACCTGGATTACCGCAGCCTCTATCACCATTTTGAAAACGGATGCCTCTATGCGGACTGCGAAGCGGTGATGGAGACCAGGCGCGATTTTGAAGCCGTTTTCGCCCGGTCCAATGACGTGACAGAATATTACACGACCGGGCGCGGTGCTATTCAGCGCTTTAGCCAGCTGGTGCTCAGACTGTTGTCTCCTCTCATGTGAAATCCTCCCTGTCGGGGAGTTCCGGCAGCCGGAGTGTGCTCATCCGGGGCCTCCGCAGCCGGAGTACCGACAGCCGGAGTGTGCTCATCCGGGGCCTCCGTAGCCGGAGTATCGGCAGCCAGAGTGTCTGCAGCCGCAGTGCCCGCTGCCGGAACGTCCGCAGAAAGGCCGTTTGCAGCCGGAGTACCCGCCGCCGGTTTTGTTCTTTTTATCAGCCGGTTCGCAGCCATTGGGGGATAAATCCTTGACATCATGTATTAAATTGCGTTAAATTCTTTATTACGCCTGGTGTTCAGGACATGAAACGGGGTAGAAAAAAGAGAGGATGACATAACAGATGAAAATAGCAGTTACTTATGATAACGGAAATATCTTCCAGCACTTCGGAAGAACAGAGAATTTTAAAGTATATGACGTTGAAGACGGCAAAATCGTCTCCAGCGAAGTGATCGGTTCCAACGGTGTCGGCCATGGCGCTCTGGCCGGACTTCTGGCAGACCGTGCAATTGAGATCGTGATCTGCGGCGGCCTTGGCGGCGGCGCCATGAACGCGCTTCAGCAGGCAGGCATCACGGTGGTAGCAGGCGCCGAGGGCGATGCGGACAAGGCAGTTCAGAATTTTCTCAACGGAACCCTGGTTTCCACAGGTGCCAACTGCGATCATCACGGTGAGGGCCATGAGTGCGGCCACCACGGCGGGGACGGCGAAGGCTGCGGTGAAGACTGCGCCGAAGGTGACTGCGGCAGCTGCGGAGGCGGATGCTGCGGCGGTGCTCCCCAGGTAATTCTGGAAGGAAAAAATGCCGGAAAGAACGTCAAAGTCCACTACAGGGGAACCTTCAATGACGGAACACAGTTTGATTCCTCCTATGACCGCGGCCAGACACTGGAGTTTATCTGCGGCACAGGAATGATGATCCGCGGATTTGACCAGGCCGTGGCAGATATGGAAGTCGGCCAGACTGTCGATATCCATCTGATGCCCGAAGAAGCCTATGGCATGCCTGATCCTGAGAATGTTATCACCATCGAGATCGCGCAGCTTCCCGGTTCAGAAGATCTGAACGTCGGCGAGCGTGTGTTCCTCAGAAATATGATGGGACAGCCTTTCCCTGTCACTGTGACAGCAAAGGACGAGACAATGATCACTTTGGACGCAAACCACGAGATGGCCGGCAAGGAGCTCAACTTCCGCATCGAGCTGGTAGAAGTGCAGTAAGAAATCAACTGTAATCGGAAGGGGACGGTTTGGAGACAGGGGACGGTTCTTTGTCTCCCGTCCCTTGTCTCCGAACCTTCCCCTTCTCCCGATCGCACATATATCGAGGCTGACATGTTGACATGTGTCTTGCTCTGAAGTATAGTGTTATAGTAATTTAACTGAATAAAGAATCTTCAGGGCAGGGTGAAAGTCCCTACCGGTGGTAAAGCCCACGAGCCGCGAGGCATGATTCGGTGAAACTCCGAAGCCGACAGTATAGTCTGGATGGAAGAAGATTTGAGATGGAATCAGGAGAGATGCCACGAGCGCGTTTCCGACCGGACAGCTGCCGGGAATGTGTCTGTGCTGTTGCCGCATGGAAGACGATGCGGACGCAGCGCATGTCCTTTTGATTCTCTCCAATATGAAATAAATGCTCTGGAACTGATGACTGTTCCGGAGTTTTTTTATTTCACAGGTATTATTTCTTTTCGCGGTTTTTTCTGCTGACCGGGTAAGATCCGGGTTTGATTCTGATCAACCAGAGAAACATGTTCAGCCTGATCACAGAGGAAATGTTTTCCCCTGTTTCAGGGAACTGTTTCCTGAATTGTCTTCGGAATTGTTTTCGGAGAGATTTCCGGGCGGATCTGCGGAGAAATTTTTAAACTATTTCAAATAAACCTGCCCTGATTAAGAAACTGTACAGTGGTTCCCGTTTCTGTGGAGAAGTGAGCAATCACCCGGTCTCTTCGGACTGAATTCCGCACGAAAAACGGAGAACCTGACAGGTTTTCTGAAGCGGGGCATTTTTTTGCGGGAAAGGACAGAGCATGGCGGAACTGAGAGAAATGGATGAATTCTATATGCGGCGGGCGCTGGAGCTGGCTGAAAAGGGCCGCGGATGGGTATCTCCCAACCCCGTGGTCGGGGCCGTGATCGTCCGGGACGACGGGACGGTGATCGGCGAGGGGTATCACGAGCGGTACGGAGATCTGCACGCAGAGAGGAACGCGCTGAAGCACTGCGCGGAATCGCCTGCCGGTGCGACCATGTATGTAACTCTGGAGCCCTGCTGTCACCACGGGAAGCAGCCTCCCTGCACGGACGCGATTCTGGAAGCCGGGATCAGGCGAGTGGTCGTAGGCAGCGGCGATCCGAATCCGGTGGTCTGCGGCAAGGGGATTCAGATCCTCAGGGACCACGGAGTGGAGATCACGGAGGGCGTCCTGAGAGAGGAATGTGACAGGGCCAACGAGATGTTTTTTCACTATATCCGGACCGGAACGCCCTATGTTGTCATGAAATATGCCATGACTCTGGATGGAAAGATCGCGGCTTTCACGGGAAAGTCCAAATGGATCACCGGAGAGGCTGCAAGAGCGCACGTCCAGGAGCTGCGGCGTGACCTCAGCGGGATTATGGTCGGCGTCGGAACGGTGCTGGCAGACGATCCGCTGCTGACCTGCCGCCTGCCGGATTCGAAGAACCCGGTGCGGATCATCTGCGATACGCATCTGAGGACTCCTCTGGATTCCAATATCGTGAAGACCGCAGGTGATGTGCCGACGATCTTCGCGACCTGTGTGACTGATCCGGAAAAAATCGCGCGCTTTGAGGAAAAAGGATGCAGGATCCTGCAGGTCAAAGCCACGGACGGTCACCCTGACCTGGCGGAATTGATGAAAAAGCTCGGAGGGGAAAAAATTGACAGTATTCTGCTCGAGGGCGGAGGCACGCTCAACTGGTCAGCCCTCAGGAGCGGTGTTGTCAACCGGGTGATGGCTTATATTTCCCCCAAACTGTTCGGCGGCGCCTCAGCCAGGTCCCCGGTCGAGGGACGGGGGGTGATGGATCCCCAGCTCGCCTTCATGCTGAAGGATACTCAGATTTCAAAAATCGGGGATGACTATTTGATCCAGGGAACGGTGCGAAAGGGCAGCGCAGGCCGCAGGAACAGGATGGGAGTTCTGTGCTGAATCCCGGAAAAGATTGTGAAAAGCAGCGCAGGCCGCAGGAACAGGATGGGAGTCCTGTGCTGAATCACGGAGAAGATCGAGAAAAGCAGCGCGGCAGGATCCGGGCATAATAGAAAGAGGAAAAAATGTTTACAGGAATTGTAGAAGAGATGGGAGTCGTCCGACAGATCAAAAAAGGACGCACCTCGGCAGTGCTCACGATCTCGGCCCAAAAAGTGCTGGAGGACGCGCAGATCGGAGACAGCATTGCCGTAAACGGAATCTGTCTGACAGTGACAAGTCTGGGCAGCGATTTTTTTACGGCGGACGTCATGCATGAGACACTGCGCAGGACTGCCTTTTCGAGACTGAGTCCCGGAAGCAGGGTAAATCTGGAACGGGCTATGGCGGCCAACGGCAGGTTCGGCGGCCACATCGTCGCGGGACATGTGGACGGCGTCGGGATCATAACCGGGACGCGGCGCGACGACAACGCGGTCTGGTACACCATGCGGGCAGAGCCGCAGGTGATGAGATATATAGTGGAAAAAGGCTCGATCACGATCGATGGAATCAGCCTGACTGTCGCGGAGGTGGGCGCACAGACATTCTCTATTTCAGCTATCCCCCATACAGTGAGCGTGACCGTCCTGCAGGACAGGAAAAAGGGCGATCCTGTCAATCTGGAGACGGATATTATCGGTAAATATGTGGAGAAACTCCTGTATGCCGGACCGCCGGCGGGCAATCCGGACGGGCAGGAAGGAGCGGACAGCGGGGGCTCCGCAAAGGGAGGCTCTTCAGGAAAAGCCTCCTCATCCGGCGGAATCACCAGAGCCTTTCTGATGGAGAATGGCTTTTAATCGTACCTGGTATGCGGCACTGTCCCACGGCGCTCAATCAGAATGATGGAAAAGAACTGCAGAGGTGGATAACTGCAGCCGCAAGAGCTGCATGGGCGGTGAAAGACACTGAGAGAAACAGCCTCTTAAAATGGCATATTGACATATTGAATCAGAACTTTTTTTCGGAGGAAAATGTGATGAATGAATTCAAGGCAATCGAACAGGCACTGCAGGACCTTAGGGACGGCAAGATCATTCTGGTGGTCGATGATCCCGACCGTGAGAATGAGGGTGATTTCATCTGCGCGGCGGAATTCGCGACGACAGAGAACATCAACTTTATGGCCACCCACGGCAAGGGCCTGATCTGCATGCCTATGGCGGAGGAGTTTGTCCGCAAGCTCCAGATTCCCCAGATGGTCAGGACAAACACAGACAATCATGAGACTGCTTTCACAATCTCCATTGACCATGCCTCGACGTCTACCGGTATTTCCGCCAAGGAGCGTTCCGTGACAGCCATGGCTTGTGTTCAGGATGATGCCCAGCCCGGTGATTTCCGCAGACCCGGCCACATGTTCCCTCTGCTGGCCAAGCCCAACGGAGTCCTGGAGCGGAACGGTCACACGGAGGCGACCGTAGACCTCTGCAGGCTGGCGGGGCTGAAGGCATGCGGCCTCTGCTGCGAGATCATGCGGGAGGACGGTACCATGATGCGGACCACAGAGCTCAAGGAGCTCGCGGAAAAATGGGGCCTCACTTTCCTCAGTATCAAGGAACTGCAGAATTACCGCAAATGCCATGAGAAGCTTGTGGACCGCGTCGCGGAAGTAAATATGCCTACCAAATACGGCGATTTCCGTGCCTACGGATTTGTCAACCGCCTGAACGGCGAGCACCATGTCGCCCTCGTGAAAGGCGACATCGGAGATGGAAAAGAAATTCTGTGCCGTGTCCACTCCGAATGCCTGACCGGCGATACCTTCGGGTCCCTGCGCTGTGACTGCGGCCAGCAGCTGACCTCGGCCATGACCCAGATTGAAAAAGAAGGCCGCGGAATCCTGCTCTACATGAGGCAGGAGGGCCGGGGAATCGGCCTCATCAACAAGCTCCGCGCCTACGAGCTCCAGGAACAGGGTATGGACACACTTGACGCGAACATAGCCCTGGGCTTCAGGGGAGATGAACGTGAATACTTTATCGGCGCCCAGATCCTGCGTGAACTCGGAGTGAAGAGCATGCGCCTTCTCACCAACAACCCGGACAAGGTCTATCAGCTGGAGGAGTTCGGCCTGGAAATCTCGGAGAGAGTGCCGATCCAGATGAAGGTCACACCCTATGACGCCTTCTACCTCAAGACCAAGCAGAAGAGAATGGGCCACATGATCAATATCTGACCTGAAATAATCAGCAGATTAAATCAACAGCAGA
>JAUNEM010000018.1:11917-26341 GCA_030525515.1 Eubacteriales bacterium | reverse complement strand
AGGGGAGGTTGCGGATTTTTATTCCTCAATTTTCAGTAGGGTCTGTACAGTAACTGTCTCCAGCCCGTTTAAAAAATATTTAAAAAAGTGCTTGCTTTTTATCGGGCGATACCGTATAATTTGGATTCGTAGCCGAGAGTTGTACGGTTACAAAGCACTATTGGGCTATAGCCAAACGGTAAGGCAGCGGACTCTGACTCCGTCATTTTGCAGGTTCGAATCCTGCTAGCCCAGCTTAAGCAAAGAGCTTATCGTTCTCAATCAGAGATACGATAAGCTTTTTTTGTGATTCGATTCGCGGCAGGAGTGCGGGAAAGGGATGCTATGAGCGTATTTGAACAAATGGGACAGGATGTGGGACAAATTTGTCTTTGTTAACAATGGATAACCTGAGCGAAAAAACCGCGTAATTATTGGCTTTTTTGCCTGATTGTGTCCCTTCACAAAAGCGATGGGGCTAAAATATTACAAAAATATTACGTGAAGTTCTTGAATATTACAGGTAGACATGACGTTTTATGGAGTATATAATAAATGGACACCAATTGTTTCTATAATAAATTGTTAAGTATGCATGACTGAATCAGGAAGGCTCTCCCGAAGACATGGGTGGGAAAATAAAATTCTGATCGGGTATGCTCTTATAAGGTATGCAAAAAATAACAATAGGTGTGTGAGATATGCATGGAGTTATGCATATAAGCAGTCCGGAGAAAGGGATACACATTTAACGGAGGAGAATTTTGGAAACAACAGTATTTAATCTGAAAAAGGCGGGCTGGTCTCTTGCCTTTGCGCTTGCGCTAGCTGGAGCCTGTCTGCTGGCGGGTAATGCCTGCCGTCCCGTTTTCGCCGCTGAAACCGCGGCAGAATCGGCTGCCTCCTCTGCCAGGGGAAAGAATTCAAAGGACAGGAAAAAAGCCGCTGCGAAAGACGCGGATGCGGACGAAGGAAAAAAAGAGACGGGCAAGGAGAAGGATGCCGGCAAGCTTGTGCCTTTCGACCAGGCGATGGAATCCTTCTATAGCGATTATGACGCTATGACAGACCGTGCCATTCTCCAGTCCGCGAAGAGGATCGCGTCTGACGGAGACGTACTGCTCTCCAAATTTGATGAGAACGGCAGCAATGATGTGATGGCGGCCATGGATGCCTATGAAGAGGCAAAAGTGGACTATATCATTGCCCAGATCAACGGCAGCCGGTCTTCTGACGAGAGTAAAAAAAGTCAGAAGAATGAGGCGGACGAGCCGGACAGCCTGGAAATGTCCGAAAGGGACGGAATATGCCGGGAATGGGATAAGCAGACTGACTACACACGTCTGATGATCACGGATGATTCCGCCATCCGGGAGATGATTCCCAGATACCAGATTACAAGCTGTGACCTTGAGGATGATGTTCTGAAACTCGCTATAGATGAGTGGATGACGGAGGGATATGGGGACGCGGAAGGAAAGGGACCCGAAAACGCATCTTCCTATATCTATAATTTTTCCGTTTCCATGAGGCGGGGAGCCGAAGGAAAGTGGACGCCTTTTGAGATCAACGGAACAGAGGTGAACTTTTCCTGGCTGAATAATCAGGCTGTGGATCCGGGAGTGCAGACAGAGAAAGCTCCCGATACTCTTTATCCGGTGCAGTCGGATGCCGGTGCCGCAGTGATGTCCTACGCGCAGATCGTATCCGAAGGATCTGCCGCCGGGGAGACAGGCCCGGAAATGGATGCGGAAAAAGCGTCTGTTGTTTTCGAAGTCAGCGGAGACGCTGTCGCGCTGCCTTACAAGACTGCGCAGGGAACAGAATATGCTTTTGCCGCGGGCGCTCAGATGCAGAGCACGTCCGGTCTCACAACCGCATATTACGACGGTTATAACGCGGATAAGGCAATTGCCTATTCAAATAAATACTGGAGACACTATAACCACGATTATCATGATTATAGAAACGAAGGCGGGGACTGCTGCAACTTTGTCTCGCAGTGTCTGTACTCGGGCGGCCTGCCCTGGACCAGTACCTGGTTCCCGAATTCTGTCGCCTGGATCAATGTGCCGGCGACCAGGAGGTACCTGAGTCAGTACGGCGCCATGGTCACGGCGGACAATACCAGCGTCAGGCGCGGCGATCCTGTCTATTATGACTGGCAGGGAGACGGCATTTACGATCACACTGCGCTCTGCGTCGGCACGAATGCCTCCGGAATGCCGGTCGTCAATGCCCATACGACCAATGTTTATCATGCTCCGTGGAGACTGGGACGCGGAGGAAAACGTCAGACCCTTCTCCTGAACAAGAAATGGAAAAAGTCCAAACCCGTCTACAAGAAAAACAGCTGGTTTACAGAAGACGGAAAAGTCTACTATGTGGATGGGAACGGCAATATTGTCAAAAACAAATTCAAGACCATCAACGGTGCCAGGTATTTCTTCGGCAGGACCGGAGCCCGTGTGACGGGATTTTTCAGGGTCAACGGCAGCTGGTATTATGCATCGGTCAAGAACGGACAGATGCTCAAGGGCTGGCAGTATATCGGCGGAAGAGTATTTTATTTCAGCAAGTCCAGTTACAAGAGAAGATCCCAGGGCAGACATAAGATCGGCGGGTATTATTACTACTTCAATAAGAATGGAGCCCGCCAGAAAGGCTTTATTACTACAGGCGGCAAAACCTATTACGCCAGCCCAGAGACGGCAAGGCTTGCAGCCGGATGGAAAAAGATCAGCGGCAAGTGGTACTATTTCAGCCGCAGCAACAATGTCATGGCAAAGGGATGGAAGACCATCAACGGCAGAAAATGTTATTTTAATTCCAAGGGAGTACTGAAAAAGGGGACTCCCAGGTGATTTCAATCGGCTGAGACCGAAATCCGGATATTTCATTCCGGGCATATTTAACCCAGTGGACGAAACCTGTGCAGAACGGGTGCGGCAGGCGTGAAAAGACGCTTCCGGGAAGACGGAGTTTACAGTGGACGGAGCTTACAGCGGACGGAACCTGTACAGAACAGGTGAGACAGACTGATGCAAAAGCTCGTGCCCTCGACCGGTACGGCATAATGCAATGGACGGGACCCTTGAACGGAACATCTTTAAGGCTTGAAACAGCGGAGGTACCGATGTACGCATTTGAGAGCCGTGTGCGCTATAGTGAGATCGGTGCGGACGGGAAGCTGACACCGGAAAAACTGATCGATTACTTTCAGGACTGCTCTACATTCCAGTCGGAAGAAAATGGAGCAGGGATCAGTTGTCTGCAGAAGAAAAACCTTGCCTGGATTATTGTATACTGGCGGGTGGAGATTCTCAGAATGCCCGGTCTCGGCGAAGAAATCAGAATCGGAACGCTTCCTTACGAGATGAAGGGAGGCGTGGGGCTGCGTAATTTCCTGATGGAGACCACGGGCGGAGAAAGGCTGGCGACAGCCAATTCGGTGTGGACTCTGATCGACACCGGGACATTCAGACCGGTACGCATTCCCGCAGAGATTCTGAAGGCGTATCCTCTCGAAGAACGGCTGGATATGCAGTACGATTCCAGAAAAATCCGGATTCCCAAAGAGCCCGGGACTGTGATGCCCCAGATGACAGTAAAGGAATATCATCTGGACACAAACAGGCATGTCAACAACGGTCAGTATGTAAGACTGGCGGCGGGAGTTCTCCCGACTGATATGACGCCGGAGACGCTCCGGATCGAATACAGGCGCCAGGCAGTTCTCGGCGATGTGATCACACCGGTGGTCTATGACTCTACTCAGGAAAGCGGGAATGATCCGCAGGAGTATTCCGGGGAGCAGAAATGCCGCAAGGCGTGTATTTCCCTGAATGCGGATGACGGACAGCCCTATGCGGTTCTTGAAGTCCTTTACCGGATACCTCACGCAAAAGAATGACAGTGCTCAGTCATATATAAGATGATACAGTTTTTCTTCATCGCGCAATACCCGTGACTTCAGTCACGGGATACGCGCGCAAGACTCGCGAGCGGGTCTTGAATTGTTTCATCGTCCCAACATTATATAATTCACTGTGGTTTCATGGCCTTTTTTCTTAGAAACATTATGGAAAAGGATGGCTTTTTCAAACCATCAGTTTTCCAGATTAAATTCAAGAAAGGGCAAATATGCTGAAAATAGGAGAAAAGCAAGTACTGAAAATAGATAAGCAGGTGCCTTTCGGGGTCTACCTCACCGGAGATGTCCCCAACGAACGGGTACTTCTGCCCCGATCCCAGGTGCCTGAAGGCGCCGCGATCGGCGATGAGCTGGAAGTCTTTCTCTACAAAGACTCCGAGGACAGGCTGATCGCCACACGCAAAGAACCCAAGCTCACACTGCACCAGGTCGGATATCTGACCGTGATCCAGGTCAGCCGCATCGGCGCGTTTCTGGACTGGGGACTGGACAAGGATCTTCTCCTCCCCTACCATGAACAGCCCAAAGAACGTGTCAAAGAAGGCCAGACAGTTCTGGTGGCGGTCTATATTGACAAGAGTGAACGCCTCTGCGCAACTATGAATGTGTATCCCTGGCTGAGAACCGACAGCCCTTATCACACCGGCGACCAGGTGACGGGCGTGGTCTATGAGACCAGCCGCAATTTCGGCGCTTTCGTCGCGGTGGACAGCATTTTCTCCGCTCTGATTCCCAGACGGGAACTGGTGCGCGAACTGAAGGCCGGCGATATCGTGCAGGCCCGGGTGACCGGCGTCAAGCCCGATGGCAAGCTCGACCTGAGTATCAGGGAAAAGGGATATCTCCAGATTGAAGAGGATGCCGAGACTATCCTGAAAATGCTGAAAGACGGAGACGGGATGATCCCGTTTACGGACAAGGATTCCCCCGAACTGATCCGGGAGAAGACACAGATGAGCAAAAACGAATTTAAGCGCGCGGTCGGACATCTTTTGAAAGAGAACAAGATTTCCATCGAAGAAGACCGTATCGTTTTACTGTGATAATCGACTGAGAGGACAACGCATGAGCGTGTCCTCTCATTTTTTTGTCTTTTTATGATCTTTTATGATTTTTATGACACTGGCCCGCGTAAGGTGTTTTCCGCCTTGCGGCGGACACGGGCCGGTCGGGGGAGAGGCAGAGGATGACGCGGCCGCCGACCCTGTTGACACGGCCAGTGTAATGTGCTTTCCGCCTTGCGGCGGACACAGGCGGCTCAGGGGGCAGAGGGCGGCGCGGCTGCCCCTGCCCTGTTTCCCATGAAAGCATTCGGGACTGCGGTTCAAAGCAAACGGAAATGAGCAGCCGGAAAAAGGCAGGAAGAGGTTGAAAATCATTTGTGTATTTTTTACAAAAAAAATAAAAAAATTTGTGGAAAATTATTGAGTATTACTTTAAAATATTATTCAGGGTATTTAGTATGAGTTCATGCGGACGGGGGTTCGCAGGAAAGAGTGGGATGGATGGTTTCGAATCAGGTTTTACAGAATACGATTGAAGGGATAAAAGATATTACACGCTTGGAAATCTGTATTATGGACGCTGAAGGAAGAGAGGTCGTTTCTACTGCGCCCGTTTTTTCAGACGCGGTTCATGCAATACCGGATTTTGTCGTTTCTCCCGCAGACTCTCAGTCTGCAGGACCCTTTCAGTTTTTTAAAGTACTGGAAGACCAGCAGCTGGAGTATGTCCTGGTTGTCAGGGGCGAAAGCGATAACACCCTGCTCGTGGGCAGGATGGCGGCTTTTCAGCTGAGGGGTCTGATGGCTGCCTTCAAGGAGCGCTATGACAAGGACAGTTTCATGAAGAATCTGCTCCTGGACAATCTCCTTCTTGTTGATATTTACAGCAGAGCCAAGAAGCTGCGTATCGTGCCGGATGTATGGCGCGTGGTTATTATCATCGAAAACGGCTCGGACCGCGACAGGAACGTCCTGGAGCTGATGCAGGAGTATGTCGGTGTGAGTTCTTCCGACTTTGTCACCGCGGTGGACGAGAGCAACGTGGTCATTGTCAAGGAACTTTCTGACAGCAGCAGGGAGAAGGTGATTGAGAAGACCGCGCACGGGATCGAGGACCACCTCCACAAGATGGGGATTTCCGATATCAGGGTCGCCTACGGAACCGTGGTCGAGGAGATCAAAGAGGTCAGCCGTTCCTTCAAGGAGGCCAAGATGGCCCTCGACGTCAGCAAAATCTTCTTCGAGGACAGGACTGTCATCGCCTACAATGAGCTGGGAATCGGACGTCTGATCTACCAGCTGCCGATCCCGCTCTGTAAGATGTTCATCCGCGAGATTTTCAAGGGCAAGAACCCCGATGATTTCGACCAGGAGACATTGACGACGATCAACAAATTTTTCGAGAACAGCCTGAATGTGTCCGAGACATCGAGGCAGCTTTTCATTCACAGAAATACTCTGGTCTATCGTCTCGACAAGCTGCAGAAGAGCACCGGTCTGGACCTGCGCGTTTTCGAAGACGCCATCACATTCAAGATCGCGCTCATGGTTGTCAAATACATGAAGTACATGGAGCAGTATGATTTTTGATGCTTCCCGGAAGGCACAATTCCCTGAAAGATGTGTTTTTACAATGAAGTTTTCCGCATGACCGTGACAAATTTAAGAGCAGTTATTACAATAGAAGCAGCTGTCCGGCTCCGGTTCGGTCAGCTGCATATTATTCTTCACCGCGCAATACCCGCGGCTTCATAACAGTCGTGGGATACGCGCGCAAAAAGGGAAAGTCGCTTCATCGCGCAATACCCGTGATCATTTCTTCAGGGAACAGGAGGTTTTAGCCACAAATATGGATGAGAGAGATATATATTCAGCCGGCGGACAGCCGCAGGACGGACAGCAGCCCGGCGGGGCACAGGCGCCGCAGTATGGACAGCAGTACAGCGGCGGACAGAAACCATATGTAAGGAAAAAAAGAGGGTGGGCAGGAAAGGCTGGCCTCTTCCTGCTGGGAGCTGCCGCGGGAATCGCCCTGCTCCTTGTCGCGGCCCGCATATTCCCCATGCGGATCGGCGCCACACAGGCGGGCTCATACGGCGGAGGATCAGACTATGAGGACGGTTCGGTCGTCAATAAGTATTCGATGACCAAGCTGGATGTTCTCGAGCAGTATATCAGAGAATACTATTACGCGCCGGAGGACGTGAAGCAGGAGACCCTTGAAAACGGCATGTATAAAGGGCTCATGAGTTCTCTGGGAGATCCCTATACCGAGTATTATACAGAGGACGAATACAAGACGCTCACCGAGGATACGACAGGAATCTACAAGGGAATCGGCGCCTATATCGGACTCAAGGACGGAACAGGGGTTCCGGAATTCACCAGCATTATGCCCGGCACGCCCGCGGAGGAGGCCGGACTTCAGGCCGGCGACCTCATCTGTGAGGTCAACGGCGTCGACACCACCAGCATGTCCACTTCCGAGGTCGCAAATATGGTCAAGGGCGAGGAAGGGACCACGGTAGAGATCAAGGTCATGCGCGACGGCGAGTACATCACGGTGACAGCCACCCGCAGGACCATCAACGTTCCCACAGTCGATTCCAAAATGCTCGATGACAAGATCGGCTACCTTTCGATCGCCCAGTTCGACGATGTGACCCCCGCTCAGTTTGACGAGAACTTCGAGAAGCTCAAGAAGGAAGGGATGACGTCCCTGATCATTGACCTCCGCAATAATCCCGGCGGCACAGTCACGGCAGTTACCCAGATCGCCTCCGAGCTCCTTCCCGAGGGACTGGTCTTCTACATGGAGGACAAGAACGGAAAGCGCGAGGAGTACAAGTGCCCCGGCGCGGACTTTGACCTGCCCCTCGCGGTTCTCGTGAACGAGTACTCGGCCAGTGCTTCCGAGATCCTCGCGGGCGCCATCCAGGACGCAAAGATCGGCAAGCTGGTCGGAGTGACGACCTACGGCAAGGGAATCGTCCAGAACCTCTATCCTCTGGAGGACGGCACTGCACTCAAGATCACCGTGGCGGATTACTACACCCGCGGCGGACGCAATATCCACAAGGTGGGAATTGAACCCGACGTCACTGTCGAGTTTGACTCCGAAGCCTATGACAAGGACGA
The DNA here is from genome assembly GCA_030525515.1 of Eubacteriales bacterium. GTDB lineage: Bacteria > Bacillota > Clostridia > Lachnospirales > Lachnospiraceae > CAG-791. The sequence goes on along the minus strand of JAUNEM010000018.1, from coordinate 18,286 downwards.
GACAGACAACCAGCTGGAAAAGGCAAAAGAGATCGTTCTGGGAAAAGAATAACCGGAATCAGACAAGCCGGAAAAAAACAGCTAAGACAGCCGGACAAAAAGCCGGAAAAACCGGATCAATAAACAGGAAGATCAATTAGACGATCAGATGATCAAATGCGCGGATCCCTGCCTGCCCGACAGGGATGCCGCGTGAAAAGATACAGACCTATGCAGAATGAATGTGATACCTGCGCGTTTCTGGCGTATGACGAGGAGTACGGAGATTACCTCTGCGAGATCGATATGGATGAGGACGAATACGCCCGCTTCCTGTCAGATTCTCACTATACCTGCCCCTACTACAGGAACGGGGACGAATACGCGGTGGTCCGCCACCAGATGTAAGAAGCAACATAATAGCAGCATTAAAACTGTATTGTAATGGAGGTACAAGATGGGACTTATTTTAGCAGCGGGAGCATCACTCAGCAGTGTACTCGGGGATCAGTGGAAAGATTATTTTTACTGCTCTGAAATGCCTACAAGCGTCCTTGTACGCAAAGGCGAGCATCACAACGGCAAATCGGGCCTCCTGAACAGGGGCGGCAGCGACAATATCATCACCAACGGATCTACGATCGTGGTCAATGAAGGCCAGTGTATGATCATCGTGGACCAGGGCGCGATCGTTGATATCTGCGCGGAGCCCGGAGCTTACACCTATGACACATCCTCGGAGCCCAGTATCTTCACCGGCGGCCTCGGAAAAGGGATCATGGAGAGCTTCAAGAAGTTCGCCGCCCGCGTCGCCTACGGCGGAGTGACCGCTCATGATCAGCGCATCTATTATTTCAACACCAAGAACATCATCGGCAATAAGTATGGCACCGCCAGCCCGGTTCCCTTCCGTGTCGTGGACAAAAATATCGGCCTCGACCTCGATATCTCCATCCGCTGCTTCGGCGAGTATGTCTACAAGATGACAGACCCCATCCTGTTCTATAAAAATATCTGCGGAAATGTTGACAGGGACTATACCCGCGACAAGATCGAGAACCAGCTCCGCTCCGAGCTGCTCACCGCCCTTCAGCCCGCTTTCGCAAGAATTTCCGACCAGGGAATCCGCTACAGCTCCCTGCCCGGACACACCAAAGAGCTCTCCGAGGCCCTCAACACAGAACTGTCCTCAACCTGGGGACAGGTCTACGGCATTGAGATCGTCACCTGCGGCGTGAGCAGCGTCAAGGCTTCCGAAGAGGACGAGAAGGCCATCAAGGATCTGCAGCTTGGCCTTGCGGCCGGCGGCAACGCGGCGATCGCGGCCGGCATGACCGTCCAGGCAAATGCCCAGGCTATGAAGGACGCGGCCAAGAACCCCAACGGCGCCATGATGGGCTTCGCCGGCATGGGAATGGCTCAGCAGGCCGGCGGCATCAACGTCGGACAGCTGATGCAGCAGGCACAGGCACAGCAGCAGGCAGCTCCCCAGATGCAGGCGCCCGGCGCGGCAAAGAGCGGATGGACCTGCCCCGCCTGCGGCCAGACCGGCAATACCGGCAAGTTCTGCCCTGCCTGCGGCGCGGCGAAACCCGCGGAGCCCGAAGAGTGGACCTGCCCCAAGTGCGGCCAGACCGGCAACAAGGGCAAATTCTGCCCCAGCTGCGGAACTCCTAAGCCCGCGGCAGACAGCGGCTCCTGGACCTGCCCTGACTGCGGCCAGGAAGACAACACAGGCAAATTCTGCGCAGGCTGCGGCAAGCCCCGCGCGTAAGCAATTGACGGCGCGCAGGCAGCTGAAGACCGGCGGACGTCGATTCGACGCACAGGCAGCTGAAGACCGGCAGATGTCGTTCCGGTTTACAGGAAGCTGAAGACCGGCAGGCGGCCGGTGGGTGACACCGCGCATAAGAAACGAATCAGGTGGCGGGCGGAGACGGACAGCCGGCAGGGGCTTCTTTGCCGGCAAGACTCCGCCCGCGCAGTTTTATTCTTCATCGCGCAATACCCGTGACTTCAGACGTGGGATACGCGCGCAAAAAGGGAAACTCACTTCATCGTGGGTACAATCCCGCGATGAAGAATAAACGCTCCGCGAGTCTTGAATCTCATTTGATTTTGTGACCACAGGTCATAACTACAGACAGGAATACATTTCAGGAAAACGATGGAGGATAGTATGGCGGACCAGGTTACAAATTATCAGTGCCCGGCATGCACCGGTCCACTTCATTTTGACGGAAAAATCGGAAAGCTCAAATGCGATTACTGCGGCAGCACGTTTACGGTTGAAGAGATTGAAAAGCTCTACAAAGCCAAGAACGAGTCCGCTGCGGCTGCGAAAGAGGAGGCTGACAAAAAGGCGGAAAAAGAAGCCGCTGAGGCGGCGGCTCTGGAGCAGGAGATGCAGGCTGCCCAGAGCGCTTCTGCGGGCGCAGAATCCGCCGGCATCGGAGCTCCTGCCTCAGGGACCGGGACTGCCGCGTCAGCAGCAGCCGCTTCCGGAGGAACCCAGGCTGGCGGTACTTCAGCCTACGCTTCTTCACATTCTTCACATACTTTACATTCTTCCGCGGCAAATGCGGGTCCGGCATCATCAGCTGCAGCCTCGTCAGACCCGGCTTCGGCTTCGGCCTCATCAGGCCCGGCTTCCGCATCTGCCTCAGCCCAGGACTCCTCCGGCTGGGGAAAGGACGCCGCCAAGATGCGCGCTTACAACTGCACATCCTGCGGCGCGGAGCTCATCTGCGATGAGACCACTGCGGCAACCAGCTGCCCCTATTGCGGCAACAATACGATCATTCCGGGTACGTTCGCGGGAACCCAGCGCCCCGAATGGGTCATTCCCTTCAAGAGCGAGAAGAAGGATGCAGTCAACGCCCTGAAGAGCTATTACAAGGGGAAGGTCCTGCTGCCCGGTTCATTCAGCAACAACAACCATCTGGAAGAAATCAAGGGCGTTTATGTCCCTTTCTGGCTCTACAGCGGTCATGTAGATGCCCGGGGCAGGTACGAAGCCCGCAAGGACCAGATCTTCCGCCAGGGAGAATACCAGATCACACGTTCCGAGCACTATTCGGTCGACCGCGAGGGAACCATCAGCTTTACCAGGATCCCGGTGGATGCCTCCACCAAGATGCCCAATGACCTGATGGACAGCATAGAGCCCTTTGACTACAGGGCAATCACGGAGTTTTCCCTCTCCTACATGCCCGGATTCCTGGCCAACAAATACGACGTCAGCTCCAAAGAGTGCGGAAAACGCGCGGGAGAACGCGCCCGCAAGACTGCCGAGGACGCCCTGAGGGACACTGTGCGGGGCTATTCCAGCGTCTCGACGGTTGCCCACGAAGAAAAGATTTGCAGTGAGAAGACGGAATACGCAGTGCTGCCTGTCTGGCTTCTCAGCACGAAATGGGAGGGACAAAATTTCCTCTTTGCCATGAACGGACAGACCGGAAAAATGATCGGAAATCTTCCCATTGCCAGGATGAAGCTGCTTCTGATTTCGGTAATGACCTTTATTCTTTCCATGCTGGTCTTCGGCTCCTTCATGATCGGAGGAGAAGAAGCGGACACGACCTCCTACCTGATCACGGCTGTCTTTGCCATGGTCCTGACCATGATCGTCAATGCGGTGCTCATAGCACAGATGAAACCGGTCGCCCAGGAGGCCCGCGCCGCCGCCTATATCTCTCTCGGCGGCATTGAACTCAGCCGCCGGAATGACACTTATATCCGGACGACCGAGTCCAGAACGCGGATCCAGAACGCCCAGCCCCGCGGAGGCGGAGGCAGAGAAGGCGGCGGATTATAACCTTCTCCGGAGGCTACAAAACGCCCGGCCCCGCGGAGGCGGAGGCAGAGACAGCGGAGGACAACACTGACCCCGGTGCTTATAAAAGAGGGGGCTTCCCATTTGAGATCACAGGACCCTGCCGCGGCAGCATTCCGCGGCAGGGTCCTGAAATACATAAAGGCCGGCGGAAAGTGATTCAAAAAAAGGCGGCCACCGGCTAAAACCAGACCTGATCAAACTGCTAACGGAAAAGGAATCGCTATGAGGAGAGAAAATTCGGGAAGATGGAGAGCGGAATTATTCGCAGCCGCAATGACTGTGTTTTTGCTCTGCCTTCTTCTTTTTTTCTACTTTCGATATGAAAAAAGCAGAACTCTGCACGATGCGCTGCAGGATCTGAACGGCGATCCACTTTTCTTCAGCGAAGAGAGCGGTTTTTTCAGGGAGGGATTCACCCTTTATCTGGGCAGAAACCCGGACCTTCCGCAAGATGTCGAGATCAGATATACCCTGAACGGAGATGAGCCGACTGCGGACAGCTTTCTGTATGAGGACGGGATTGACCTGACAGAGGCAGTCCTCAAGATGGGAGAAGAAGCCGCTGCCAGGGAAATCCGCAAAGCAGAGGTCATCCGCGAGGCCGATGCCGCGGCAAAGGCGGCGGAAGAAACCCTTCTTGCCCGGGAGCAGGCGGCAGCCGCGGGCAGCACCGCGAATAATCCCGCGGAACAAGTTTCCGGGGACCAGTCTGCGAAACAGATTGGGGGCAATCCTGCCGAGCAGCCCGGGGAACAGCCTGAGAAACAGACCGGCGGCCAGTCTGCCGAACAGTCCGGGGAAAAAGAAGAAGCCTCTGCGGAGGAGAAAGAGAAAACCTCTGAGGAGACGCGCCCTACCATCGAAGACGGAAGAGAGAGCTGGGAGCGTGAAAAATGGACAGCCGCTGCGGATTCAGGCATACGCCCCGAGCGGACAGAGGACGGAATCTGTGTGCTTCCGGTCCGGGCATGCCTGGTACAGGGAGAAGACCGCAGCCCGATTGTGACGAAGACATATGTGATCGGAGAAAACGTCAGGGATCGCTACGATGTCTACGTGGCCAGCGTGGTGACAGACTCCTATAACCTGTTTGACTATGACAACGGGATCATGATTCCCGGCAGTCATTACCTGACCGATGTCGCCAATGGCGTGCGGGAGGACCGGGCGGGCAACTTCTATCAGAACGGTGACGAGTGGATCAAGAGCGGCCATGTGACACTCTTTTCTCCCGGGGGAGAAGTCCTGCTCGAGGAGGACACCGGGCTTGCGGTGGCAGGCTACAGCTCCCGCATCATTCCCACCCGCACCTTGCGTATGGAAGCCTCAAAGGCATACGGGACTTCGGATGATTATTTTCATCTGGATATTTTTTCCGATCCGGAAAAAGGCTCTGGAGCGGATACAGCCTCGCAGATTGATCTTTTCAAAAAAATCAAATTCCGCACACACGGAATTCCGGGCTACCACATCCGCAGCGTCCGCAATCAGTATGCCAAGGAACTCACGGACGAGTGCGGCTTCCCCGGGCTGACCGAAAACAGGCTGGGCGTCGTTTTTCTGAACGGAGAGTTCTACACGGTCTGTGACATCGCCCCCAGCACGACAGCTGACTACGTCTGCCGGCTTTTCAACCTGAACGTCCCCGACGGCATCGAAAAATACAGCGGCAGCGACGTGGATGTTTATACCAGGACAAAGATCATCAAGCTTTTTACTGCGGACCTCACACAGGAAGCCAACCAGCAGGCCCTCGAGGCCAAGGTGGACATGGACAATTACCTTTTCTACTTTGCCCTCGAAGTTCTTTTCAACAATGCTGACTGGCCTTTTAATAATGTGACCGTCTGGCGCTATCTGGGAGAGGAGAATCCTGAAAATCCCTGTACCGACGGGCGGATCCGCTTCCTGATCGAGGACATGGACCAGATCCTCACCAACGGGCTGCACGGGGACCCCACCCGCTGGTCCGACGAGCTGATCGACTATCTGATGAAGGACAAGGGCAATACTTTTCATCATGTCATGGAATGCACCCGCTACAGAGACAGGTTTCTCACTTATGTCGACGATCTGCTGCGCACCGCCTTTGAGCCGGACCACGCCTGCGCTGTTCTGGACAGGCTCTACGCGGAGATGAAGCGGGAATATATCCTCGATTATGGAGAGGCCTTTTGGAAGGAGATGGAGGACACGGCAGAGACGACCAAACAGAATGTGCGCGAAAAAGAATCTCTCTACCGCAAAAACATCACAAAATACATGGAACTTACCGACCGCTATCAGGCCCGGATCGAGGCGGGAGAAGGGGTCAGCGTCACCTGGAACAATATGACCGTCTCCTCCGGAGATACATGGATCAATGACTACTATTGCGGCACTTCCTTTACCGTGACGGCCCACCCGGCTGACGGATACCGCATCGCGGGATGGGAGGTCAACGGAAAAAAGGTCAGCGGCGAAGGAACGGATGGGAATTCCTTAACGATCAGTGACGCGCTCAGCGAATCCGGGGCCGCCGGAAATGCAGGAACTGCTGCCGTGACCGTGCG
>JAUNEM010000018.1:0-11817 GCA_030525515.1 Eubacteriales bacterium | reverse complement strand
TCCGCAGATCCGGGCTTTTTTCATATTCCCGGGCAGATATTCGAATTGCCGGCCTGCCAGCGCTTTCTGAGCAGAAAATAAAAGAAATAATGACGCCAATCAGGCCAATTATTGACGGTTTTTTTGAGACAAAATAATGTACAATAAGTATATGGCGTACTATCCTTATCAGTCCTAAACTACATATCTTTAGTATTTTCATAATTCATCATATCCCGGGACGGCACCTACCTTACATTTTCGGAAATGACATTTTGAATATTTTTTTGATGATCAGTGAGATTTATAAATCCATGACATCACAGAGAATAAGGCGGTCTGAAGAATCTCTTACCATCTCCTTTTCTTTTGAGCAACATCCTCCGGATCTGTATCGTTCACGTCTGTGAACTCGAGGTTATAAGCTGTACGATGAAAGCATTACTTGCAAAAATAAGAATGATTTTGAAAGACCGCAGGACCAGACAGCTCCTGACCCGAACTGTCAGCGTCACTGCGGCTTTAGTTGTGTTCGTGACAACCTACGCACTGGTCCTCCCCGCCATCACGATGGAATCGGAGGCTTTATGCGGTGTGGAAGCCCATCAGCATGATGACTCCTGCTATACCGAAGAGCTTGTGTGCGGCATCCCGGAGAGTGACGGCCATCAGCACACAGAGGCCTGCTATGAGGTCTCCCGCGTATTAGTATGCGGGAAGACAGATCATCAGCACGGCAAATCCTGCTATGATGCTGACGGAAAGCTTATATGCGGAATAGAGGAGCACACACATGATGACGTTTGTTATAAAGAGAAGAGAGAACTCGTCTGCGGTCTGAAGGAATCAGAAGGCCACAGGCATACAGAAGACTGCTATAGAAAAGTCCTGACCTGCGGAAAAGAAATCCATACGCACAGTACGGAGTGTTACAAAGACACGGCGGCATCGAAAGTCATGATGGAAGGCGCTGCCATAGCCAGCGATGAGAGCTCCGAAATCACAGAGATGGATTTCGGGGAGGAAGAAAGCTCGGAACTCGAAACATTTGCAGCCACGGAGAACGAAGGAGCCTTTGAAGCCGGAGAAAACGGACCTGCCGGCGGAGATGCGTCCGCATTTGCGGAGGAGGATCAGTTCCCCGGGGAAGGGGACCGGTATTCCGGGGAAGAAGACCAGTTCTCCGAGGAAGAAAATCAGATTCTTGAAGAAGACGGGGAAATCACGGATTCAGCGACAGAGGAAGATGCCTACTCAGCAGCTGCCGACGCAGCAGATGGCGAAGCTGACGAAGCCAGGGAGAATGAATCCTCAGAATCCCCGGAGACAGATTTTTCCACAGATGGTGAAGCCGGAGAGAGCGGCTTTGCAGCAGAGGCAGAACCTGCCATAGATGGTGAAGACGGAGAAAGCGGATCCGGATCCGCGAATGCAGACCATTCCATTGATGGGGAAGAAGAGAGTGAATCCGGAACTGCGGAGGAAGGCCTTTCCACTGAAGAAGACGGGGAGGATGTATCCGGAGAGACAGACCTTGCCATCGGCGAAGCCGGAGAGGAGGACGGATCCGGGGAAGCAGCTGATGCTTCCGGAACCGGGGCAGCTGATGCAGAAACGGGAGATGAGTCAGTTCTTCGCGAAGCAGGTGACCAGACTGGCGCTGATTCGGCCGATACATCGGCTGCTGCGGAATCGGAAACTGCTGACTCAGCGGAAACTGCTGCCGAATCCGAAATTGCGAGTACAGCCGGTACGGAGGACACTTCAGCCGATCCTTCAGCAGCGGCGAAAGAGGGCTATGTCCCTGTACTCGACCAACTGCATTTCGCAAGGATCCTGAACAAAAAGACCGCGATCTATTACAGCCACGCAGCCGATCAGACAGACGGCTCCGCGGACAATCAGACAGACGGCTCTGCGGACGGAGCGGAAGCTGCGTTATTTGACACAGTTGCACAGGATGACCAACAGGCAGACCTGTCCCTCTCAGAAGGCACAGCTCCTGATCCTGCCGCGGACTGGAAAAAAGTAAACAAAGATACCGAACTGGCTCCCGCAGATCTGCTGAGAGTCTATTTGGCGTATACGATTCCCGCGGGAGAATTGAACGAGACAAACGCAGTTGCCCGCTACAGGCTGCCCTTCGGTCTTCATCTGACCGATGACCAGACCAGGTCGATCAATACCACTGTCAACGGCATCGCTGCCCAGTATGTCGATTACGACAAGCTGGAGATTCTGGATGTTGAGGCCTATAACAAGTATCTCGGGATCGAAGCCGTCGAGGGCACACGCCGTCCTTCCGACGATATCCGGGAATATCTGGAAAAGAATGGCCAGGAGGAATATATTTCCGCCACCGTAAAGGCTGAAAATGTCTATAACGAAATCAGCGGAGAATTAGAGGGGCAGGATCTGATCTTCACATTTGCTCCCTACACGGTGATGAAAAACCGCCACGAGTATAACGCGGAAGGGAAGCCCGTCAAGGCCGGCGAAAAAGTCCGCGGCTGGGTGTGCCTTGACCTGACAACAGATCAGGTGGATTGGGAGACTTCTCAGATTACTACTGAGGAGATAAAGGATGAGGCGGCTCCGGAAGGGACTGGCCAGGAAGAGGCACAGGAGCCTGCAGAAGAAACAGCCGACGCAGAGACCCCGGAGGATGGCAGCGCGACAGAGGCAGTAGAGCCTGCGGAGGAAACAGCCGGAGAAGAGAGCCTGGACACTGACAGTGCCGCGGTGACAGAAGAGACTGAAGAAGAAACAGCCGACGCGCAGAACCGGGAAGATATTACTGCCGCGGAGACAGAGGCAGAGACAAGCGATACTGCGGCCGGGAAAACGGTCACAATCAGGCAGGTTGAAGAAAAAACAGCCGAGATCGTTTTTGTGGAAGAAGACAGGGAATTTGGAATCGATGAGATTTCCTCGAAACTGAAGATGATCCTTGTTCAGGATCTTGTCAGTGAGGAAGCTCCTGCTTCGGATTCTGAAGAGGCGGCAGAAAATGCCGGGACGAAAGATAAAGAGACTTCCGATGAAAAAGCTGCAGAAGACAAAGCTGCAGGAGAAAACACGGAAGATAACCGGACTGGTGAAAACGCCGGCAATGTAAATCCGGCGGATTATCCCGCAGCCACCTTTGACGACAGGATCACTGTCACTGCCGGAAGCCTCAATTCCGATACAGAGACAGGTTCGTCTCCCGAGAAGGTGACAGAGCTGAAAGTACATGTTGAGGCGGATGAAGGTACATTCCCTGCGGGAACTGCCATGAGACTTGCCGAGGCGGATCCGGACATTGTGGCAGCAGCTCTGGAAGGAAGCGTTGAGGGAAGGACAAAGGGTTTCCACGCGGTCGATATCAGCTTCTGGAGCGCGCCCGGAGACGGTTCTTCAACAGAGCCGGTTGAGATTGAGCCTCTGAAGCCGATCAGGGTCAGCATTACATCCGAAGCAATCAGACAGGCTGTGGAAGACAGTTCTACAGCTCCTCTTGTGGTGCATGTAGAAGATTCCGCGGATGAATCCGACAAAGAGAACAAGGCGGACAAATCCGACGAAGCGGATATAGCAGTTAAGACGCAGGATTTGACTGAAACAAAGGATGCAGAGACTGAAGGAAATGCGGATACACTGACCTTTGAAGCGGACTCCTTCTCTGTGTATGCCGTTGTCTATACGGTGGACTTTCACTGGGAAGTAAATGGAAAAGTGTTCGATTTCAGCATCCCCGGTGGAGGCTTTGTCTCACTTGAGCACCTTGTGGAAGTGCTGGGCATAGGGAAAAGCGATACAAACACGGAAAATGGGGCGGAAGAAGCCGGTCTTGCGTCTGGAAATAAGGACGGCGCAGAAGATGCGGATGTCGAAGAAAAAACGGACGTCTCAGATAAAACGGATGGCGCAGAAGAGGCGGAAGACGTGAAAGCTTCCGAAGAAGGCTCCGCAGAGTATGACGAAGCCATCAGACTGAACGAGGCGGAAGTCAGCGAAGAGACAAGCCTGTTCGTGGCGGATGTGGAGAAGGTGGAGTTCTCTGATCCGGAACTGGTGTGGGTCGGAAAAGCAGAGGAAGCAGCCACAGTCGGCGGACTGAAGGAAGCCGGAGACCTTGACATAGAATACAGTGCAGATCTGACGGAAGAGCAGATCGCAGAGATCAATGCGCAGACAGTAGAGACTGGTGACTGGGCTTTGATCAGCATGCGGCCGTTTACGAGTGAAGAATCACTGACGGTCACCATGAACAATGGAGATCAGTTTGTGGTGAAGGTGACGGATTCGCAGATTTCCACGCATGTCATAACGGCAGACGGCAAAGACTTTATCATCACTGTAACCTATGGACCAGAGGCAAAAATTCCTGATGGCGCGGAACTGGTCGCTGAGGAGCTGACAAAAGATTCAGAAGAATATGAAGCCTATTATAATCAGGCGGTCGAAGCTATACAGCCGAAAATAAAAAACAATGAGGATACACCTGATAATATACAGGCCATCAATGAGATACTCGGAGATAACTTTGAACTGGTAAAGCCTTCACCGGCAGAGATTGGTTTTTCAAGGTTCTTTGATATCAGCATCATGGTGGATGGCGCTGAGATTGAACCTTCGGCACCTGTGAAAGTAACGATCGAATACATGAACCCTGTGACAATAGAAGCAGGGGAAGAACCGGTCGTCATCCATTTTGCAGAGGATGGATTGGAGGTCCTTGAAACAAAGACCAGAGACCAAAACGGTGATGTCTTAAATGCCGAATCTGAAGCAGAAGACACCGGAGAAGCTGACGAAACAACTGGTCCGACAGCAGTTCTGAAAAAAGAAGCAGTTTCTCAAGTCACATCGTTTGAATTTATGCAGGACAGTTTTTCCAAAAGCGTCACACTTGTCAAAGATGGATCGATGGAAAGCGGCCAATATGTTATTCTCAGGGACGTTGGCTATGGAAACTGGGCCGCTTTAAAAAATAACGGCACAACGGAATATGTCGCAAGCTTTTCAAACGGACATGATACAAATGATATTGATGAAAGCTTCTTATGGACATTTACGAGAAATGAAAATGGTAATTATACAATAAGCAACGGAAATACATACATCCGGCTGGCTAACAATAATATTATCGGTACCCAGCCTGTGCAGCAAAAACTGGATTATGCTACTAGAAACGGTTATCAGAGAGTTGGCATTTATAATCCTGCTAATAATGGGCAGGGATTGTATTTCCATCATCCTGATTACTGGGGTGATGATGCCTATTTTACTCCGAATTCGGAATACTATGAAAGATTTTATGTTGCGCAGTATAAGGTGGATGATATTGACACATCAGGAACCAAAGTGGACGACTCTGTCCACTACATTGTGACGGATCATTATCCGGACGGGAATGTTACCAGAGCAAATGGAAACCTCACGAGCGGAGGGAGCGTGTCATTCGCCCCCAACCCCTTATCGTCCGTGTATGCCGGTGTTACAGTGACAACGGGTCATGATGCGACAACGATTGGAAATAATGGAAATGTGACTGTTTCCTATAATTCCAATGTTCATCTGGTCCATGTTGATTATTATTACAAAGAGCAGCTGCCGTCAGTTCAAACAATCCGTTTTAACAACAATGACAAGTATGACACCAAGGACATTGACGGAGAAAGATACTATGAAATAAGCCAGGAGAGGCTTCATACCGATAAGACAGCTTCTGCGGTCGAAGGCGGAGACGGGCGTTCCTTTAACCTCACCCTGGAAGCATGGAATGTGGACTGGAACATTGCTACAGTTGGTATGGTCCTCGACGCATCAGGCAGTATGGCCTGGGATGGAGCGCCCGGACATACCATGCAGGTAAACGGCGACGGGAAATACGAACCTTACAAGTTCTTGTCTCAGGCGGAAGTAAATAAGATTCTGTATACCGATTATTCCGACTATTCACCCGCCGGATATGGTAACTATACGTATTTTGTCTATGAACCCGGGAAGAGCGTTAACGAGTATGCTCCGCTGGGATACTATAATGGAACAGCCAGAGTGAATTATGGGAATTACGGCCCTTATTTGACTGTTGATGGAACAATCAATACTGCCTATGCAACCCAAAGGTCTGTCCAGGACAGAAGAGCAGGATGGTATTATGTTAATACCGGAAATGCAAATCCATATAATGCAATCGGAGGTTCAAAAGAGTATAACGGAATTTCAACTTCTTCCTCGGTCATCAATCGTACAATGACTATTGTAAAGACTGACGGAACTACAAAGTACATTGATTTTACCAATAATAATGGATACAGCGATAGTATCAAGCAGTGGTTTGTGGAAAATGATACAACAGGAATGTATCGAAAAAGCAGTACCTACGGTTCTTCACAGGGTACCCCGGCTCAGTTTTACGTTGATGGTAACGGACTATTACATTGCTTTTATCTTCACTCGGATACTATTTTTGAATCACTTGTATATAAGAAAACGGATGATGAGCCAATCAAGACAGAGATGCTCCAGGATGCAATCGGCAGCTTTACGAGTACTCTTCATGGCGTAGCTCCCGACAGCGCGATTGGAATGACGCGATTCAGCCGGAGCAATTATGATGGTACAGATACTCCCAGATCTAACAGTGGGTTTAACGATAACCAGGTAACATTGTTAAACTGGAGAACGGATTCAGAATCTATTATAGGTGCTTTAAATTTGGGTTATGGTTCTGGAAATTTAGCGAATGGATCCACTACTGACTATGGCTATGAGAATGCAGGACCATTGACTGTTTACAATTATGGACTAACAGGTAATACAAGCACTCAAAGTGGATTACATTCATTTAACACATATTTAGCTGATAATAATGCTGCCTTAACGGAATGGGCTAAGGATAATGCAAAACCAATTCAGGGAGGCTATGAATATGATAAATATGTGATTGTATTTACCGATGGTAAGGATACTGACCAGACTCAGTTTAATGAAATATATAAATATGAGGCCAAGAATGCCGCGGATGCTCTGAAGGCAAAGGGATATAATGTCATAACAGTTTTGCTTGCTCCGGATTCTGCTTTTTCAAACGGTAACTTGAATCAGGAATTTACAGATGCCAAAAATTTCCTGGATACATTAAATGGTGCCCGCACTGATAAAACCGTCACCGGTCTGGATTGGACAAACACAACTTACATAGCTACCGCAGCCAATAAGTCGGCGCTGAAAGAAATCTTTACGGATATTGCCCATAAGATTGCCAAGACCATGAAAGGCATGACCGTACGAGATTATATTGATCCCAGGTTCCAGATGGTTGATGAAAATGACCAGCCTCTTGCTCCCGGAGAGTATCCCGAACTGGGCTTTACTCTGTATTATGACGAAGCCAGGGATATGCAGTATGTGGAGTGGACGAACCAGGATATTCCCACAAACAATGTTGTGGATAACACAGTTGTCGGAGAAGACGGGCATGCTACAGAGATTTCCCTCTGGTCTCAAACGATCCGTGTCCGCGCAAAGGATGACTTCCTCGGGGGCAACGACATTCTTTCCAACGGCAATGTAGAAGACCTGAACAAAGTATATCCGGATGGAAGTCCGGGCACTACGGATCCCAAAAAGTCCAGAAGTTTCCCCCGCACGACAGTAGATCCCGAACTGCTAAAACTTGAACTGGGCGAAACAGAGGACACGCTCTTCCTGGGTGAAAGAATTGACACGGCGGAGCACAGGAAGCTGGAAAGTGAAATCGGAGATACGGTTGACTCTTCCTGGTACTATGAGTATCTCGATAGATACGGAGTCGTAACCAATCAGGATTATATTACCCAGATACAACAGGGAAATACAGTGACAGTGCCTTATTACTATTTCCCGGATGACACTACCAGGGCAGACTTTGATGCTGCCAGACTCAATCCGTCCAGCCCGCATGCTTACATGAAGGATCAGATTGGAACCCTGACTTATGAGTGGGTCCCCTGCGATGAAGACGGAAATGAAATAACCATTACTGACCCCTACAACCACCTGACTACAAATACAGACGATGTGCATTACCGCCTGAAGATAAAATATACTCCCCTGACGGAGGTGCAGCACGCAGCCAATGTCAACAGTATGACGGATCAGGATGATTACGGACGGCCGGTTAAGCCTCCGGCAGGCACGGAACAGCCGGAGAAGGAATCTGCCAAAGAGGATGGCATCGCCACAATTCATGTGGTTTCCGGTCAATTGACGGTCAGCAAGCGGATCAAGAAAGAAGATATCCTCAAATATCTGACCCGCCACGATGAAGCAACCTTTACCTTTAACCTGACAAAGACAGGAACACCCGCATCAGTATACCCCGCGCTTGGAACGGATTATACCGCCGGATATGACGGCTATACATATCCGACCCCGCTCTCTGTCACTGTGACCGCGGCAGCTGTGAATGCAGCAGAAGAAGTTGACGGATATGTCACGATCACCGGCACGACGGTTGAAAAACTGCCGGTCGGAACCTATGAAATAGTGGAAAACACTCCCTCTGTTTCCAGCTTTGCGTTTGAAGCGATAGGACACCTGGCAGTGGACGCCAACTATCGGGCACATGTCGCGGATGCATCAACGAAAGTGACCTTTGAGATCGGCAGACTGGCTGCGGATGCTTCAGTCACAGACCCGATCCTCGATGGTAAACCGGAGCTGAATGCGCAGAGAGTATCGGTCTTTGCCCTTAACTCTGTCACCCTCTCGGTTCCTGTATCTATTAAAAAAGTCGATGTGGGCAGCACCAGTACCCTTCTCGGAAATGCGGTTTTCAGCCTTTATGACTCTGACGCGGTTGATAATTCCGGAAAAATAAAGGGAGATGCTGTACCAATTAAGACCGGAATAACAACCGACGCGGACGATGACCTGGGATTTGCGGATCTTGATGAACTGGATGTCGGAACATATTATCTGGTGGAAACATCTGCTCCCGCAGGCTATGTACTCCCTGAATATGAATACATCAAGATCACAGTGGATACAGGAGAAGTCACATACCAGGCAGGCACCGCAGGAGAGCCAAGAACTGCCGAAACAATCACCAGAAACGAGCAGGAAGTCTATCTCCTGGAAGTGTATAACTCAGCCGGAGTTGAACTTCCCGCCGCTGGCGGCCCCGGCACCAGCCTGATCTACCTCCTCGGCATTATGCTCACAGCTATCGCCGGAGCAGTCCTTTTGATGAAGAGACGGCCCGGAAGAGCTGGCTGATGAGAAAACGCGGAAGAGCGTATCTGATGAGAAAAGACAGAAAAGCATAACTGACGAGGAAACGCGGAAAACTGCCTGATGAGAAAACGCGGAAGAGCGCTATAACAGACCATAATCAGAACGGCATAACAGGATTTACAGAGAGACCATTCACTTTGGTGAGTGGTCTCTTTTCTATTTTATGACACGCTTATGACACGGCCTGCGTAATGAATTTTACCGCCTTACGGAGGACACGGGCCGGTCGGGGGGGGGGGCAGAGGGCCGCAAAGTCCCTCGTGAAATAACAATCCCCCTGCACTGATAATAATCCAGGAAAATACGAAAAAACGTCTGCATTTCCCATAGAAGCAAAATCAATCGAAGCACACAGGTGCCGCTCCCGATCTTCGGATATTTTTGTATAATTGATTTGTTATCGTCAGCTGAAAAAGGCCGTTTTTTCCTTCTCACCCGAAGATGACAATAACTGCTGACACAATTCCGAAGAAGAAATTACCATAAAGCAGCATAATATCAGACGTTTGATTACTGCCGGCAGATAATCCCGATGAGGAGAAATCACCATAGAAAGTTCACAATTTCTGTACTTAATTTCGCAATATTTGACGTCTTTTTAGATGGAAAAATAGTATAATTAAATTAGATTATTTTACAAAATTGTCAGAAAATATATCTTGCACCAAGTGCTGTGTTTTTTTAAAAAATTTTCAGAGAGGAGCGACAATTATTACAGCCTTTTCCGGCAGCGCGTGCCCGGAAAGCAGATTATAACGATTACACCTACAGTATTCATGCTTTTTACAAGAGTTTCGGAACCCACTATTTCCATTCGGAAAATTACGGAAGGACCAGATTATGAAAGCTTTGCTTATAAGAATAAGAATACTTCTCAGAAGCCGCAGAAACAGACAGCTGTTAACGAGAGCTGTCAGTGTTGTTGCGGCTATTGTTGTGTTTGTAACGACCTATGCCCTGGTACTCCCCGCGATTACATTAGAGCAGGAGGCATATTGCGGTATACTGGAACATCAACATACAGACACGTGTTATGAAGAGAGACTTGTATGCGAAATCCCGGAGGGGGAGGACCATCATCACGATGCGTCCTGCTATGAGAAGGTCCTCGTCTGCGGCCAGGAAGTACATATCCATAGTCCGGAGTGCTACCAGGAGGACAGTATTGCAGTTGTCTCAGCCGGCAGTGAGACCGCGGCTTTTACTGACTTCGGAACCTCTGCGGAAGTGGATGAAATCTTCACGGAAGCGGATCAAATCTCCGCGGAACCAGATGGGACCTTCCCGGAAGCGAATCAAACCTTTATGGATTCTGATCCGTTTAGCGGGGACGGCAGTGATTCTGATGCAGATACTGTTGCTGCAGACAGCTATGCCGCCGCGGACGAAGCGGACGGCGGAATGGAAGAATCTGCACAGGAGACTGTTCCGGATGACTTTGGCAACAGCAGCGACTTGCCGGAGGATATGGATCAGGAAAACCCGGCAGGCGCAGACGGCTTCGAACTGACAGAGGATTCCAGCCAGAATACAGCAGACAGTGATCTGGAGGCAATCGAAACCGGCAGTTCTGAAGATACGGATGCCGGTACTGTGGATGCCGATAGCATGGATGCGGAAGATTCTGAAGCCCCGGGCATTGAAATTTCTGAGAACATGGGAGATGCGGAAGTCTCGGGCATTGAAACCTCTGAGAACATGGAGGCAGACACCGCGGACCAGGAAGAAGCGGAAAGCCAAAACATTGAAGAGGACAAGGATGCTGCTTCCGACGAGGAAGGCGGCAGCCAGGGCGAGAGTGTCAGTGATGAAAACGAAAACCAATTCACTGAGGAGGAAAACTCTTCGGACTTTTCTTCGGACGTGAACGACTGGTCCGATTCTGCTGCGGATACTTCGGACCCTGCGCCAGCAGAAGATTTAACTGACGGGGACGGAGAGTTCAATGAGTCCAATGACTTTGCGGCAGACACAGCCGACGCAGGGCTGGAAGACGCAGACACTGCCGTTTGGGAGACAGAAGACGCAGGCTCTGCAGACATTGCGGCTGAGGACGCAGATATCGCCGCCGGGGAAACGGAAGACGCAGGTTCTACTGACACTGAGACTACGGACGCAGACACTGCTGCCGGCCTGGAAGAGGCAGCAAACGAGGCGGCCACAGATGTTCCCGCGGAGCCAGTGGAAGCCGAAAAGCTATCCGCAGGCTATGTGCCGCAGCTGGACAGCATAGAGTTCGGCAGCGTGCTCAACAAGCACACTGATTTCTATTATTTCCATGCGGAGGAAGGACAGGAAATTCCTGCCACCAGTGCGGAAGTCACGGACTGGAAAAAGGTGAAAAACGGTCTGTTCGGCAGCACGAAACTTGAAACAGACGACCTGGTCAAAGCGTATTTTTCCTATACCATCCCGGCGGGAGCCCTCAATGAGACCAACCAAGTAGCCAGATACAGGCTGCCTTCCAATATCCATCTGACCGATGACCAGATCACCGCCATCAACGGGACAGAAAACGGCATGACCGCCATCTATGCTGATGCCGCTAATACCACTGATGCGGTGACAGAT
>JAUNEM010000321.1 GCA_030525515.1 Eubacteriales bacterium | reverse complement strand
TGCCGCAAGGCAGGCAGTAGGAAGCACGCGACTTAAGTCGTGTGAGGCTTCACGGTCCTGACTATCAGGATGGGAACTACGGCGCCGGGTGTGGGGCGTCTGTCGGAAAGATTGCCGGAATGGACTACGCCATGAAGACAGGCATCGGAAGCTACGCTGTTCAGGTCGGAGATCTGAAGATCGGCGCCATCACTGTGCTGAATGCGCTCGGAGATATCTATGACTGGAAGACAGGCGAGCAGGTCGCCGGTTTTTTGACAGAGGATAAAACGGGACTGCGCAGTACCATGGAATATATGAGCGCTTCCACCGAGTCCAAAGAGAACAAGTTTACAGGGAATACGACACTGGCGGTCGTGGTCACCAATGCGGATTTTTCCAAGTCTCAGCTGTGCAAGATTGCCGGAATGGCCCACAACGGTTTAGCCAGATCTATCAATCCGGTTCACACTTCCGCGGACGGAGACAGCATTTACGCGGTTTCTGTCGGAAACGTAGACGCGGATCAGGATCTGGTAGGGTCTCTGGCGGCTGAAGTGGTCAGCGAAGCGGTGCTGCGCTCGGTGTATCGCGCGGAGAGTGCTTACGGACTGCCGGCAGCTGCCGACCTGGGAAAGTGACACTTGGGATTTCAGCCGCTCACGATAACGGGCGGGAAAAATGGATGGCCGCCCGCAAAAACGGATATTGAGGGTTTCAGACGCCCGTAATAATGTTCACGATGAGATCTCAATAAGACTCAGAAAGGAACCCCACATGAAAAAGATCGGTCGCTTAGTCATGTCTCTCGGTATCATTATTTTTATTCTGGTTAGCATGGCCTTTCCCGCTTGTGCGGCACAAATTACCTCTGTCAGTAAAAATACTGACGTCAAAGCGGAAAGCCTCACATCAGACAGTAAAGGTGATGCAGCAGCGAAAAAAAACGCAGTTTCCGCCTATGAGGATTTTATTAAAGGGAAACGCACTGTCGTGTACCACTTGGCAAATGTCGAAATCACGAATATTTACTTACCGAAACCGTTCAGGGACGGAAAGTCTTATAGCCTGAATGATTTGATCAATGTTTTTCAAAAAGCTGCAGACGAGGTCAATGCGGAAAACTCTCAGAGCTCTAAGCGGGCCTCCATCAAAAAAGTGGAATACTCCATCCTGGATGAGAGTCAGAATCCTGTCCTGGCACTGCATATTGTGGGGAAAAACTTTCTGGTTTCAGAATCGACTGAAATGTGGTATCTCATACATTACAACAGCGCCGGAGATCAGCTGAATATTGCCTTCGGAAGAGATTCCTGGAGCAGAAGCCGTATCAGGTTAAACCAGTCGGGAGTAGTCATCTGCGATGGCAGCGGCGGCGCATTCGACCATGGCTCTGATTATTACAAGATTGGCTCCAATGGAGAAACGATCCGCATATATTCAGCTGTTTTCAGCAGCTTCAAGGCTGCCAATGATCCTGAACTTTCTGATTGGGACAAGGGATATACCCTTGCAGCTTACTACCTGGACACAGAAGAATTCAGTCCTCAGGGAGAGAGCAACCCGGCTGATTACTACACCCTGATTCATAATAATGAAGCTGATGACACCTTCAGGATCAGCTCTAATACATCCATTGATAAAAAGAATCCTGCTTACCGCTTATATGCGGAAGATAACATAAAAATAGTTGAGCAGAATGTTGTGGTAAAGGCGATTGTAAAGAGGATGAGTGAAAAGATTATTCATCTGGAATCGCTGTATTCCGATAAGCCGGTATGGAATAAAATTAAATAGAATGTAAAAACCTATGCGTGGTGGCTGAGAAATGCTATCCCGGCAATGAGCCCGAAATCAAGCCCCCGCACCAGACAG
>JAUNEM010000017.1:15489-26408 GCA_030525515.1 Eubacteriales bacterium | reverse complement strand
GCGTGGCCCTGGCTGCCGTAACCGACGATCGCGATGGTTTTGCCTTCCAGAAGAGAGAGATTGCAGTCCTCCTGATAGAAAATCCTGGCTTCTGACATTTTTGTTTCCTCCATTTACTAAAACTGTTAAAAATTTGAAAAACTCACAGCAGTCTGTCTCCCGTGTCCGGAAGGCCCCGCAGCATCCGCGCGGAATCCCTTCTGCAGAGACGGTTCGCATAAGGCCGCTCCCCCGGTCTGCCCGGGCAAGAACAGACAGGCTTCTGTATGTTAGCTGTATTGTCCCCTCTCCCCGCTCAGGAGCCTTCGCGGCAGCTGCTGCAGGGGATCGGGTCATTCCTCATATCCCGGTCCGCGTGAAATTCCGGCGCCGAGTCTGAGATCGTCAATGTAAATAACATTTCTGGTGCCGCGGCCAAGTCCGGCGACACCGGTCCTGGCGAGTTCCAGAATCTCATAACCGCTGATCAGCCTGATGAAGGCATCAACTTTCCCGGAGTTGCCGGTGATCTCGATCATCAGACTCTCTGTGGAGACATCAATGATATTTCCGCGGAAAATATTGGCGATCGCGATCACATTCTCACGCTGGGAGGCATCCGCGCGGACCTTGATCATGGCTAGTTCGCGGTACACGCTCTCCTCAGGCTTCAGTTCGTGAATATCACGCACATCGACCAGTTTGCTGACCTGTTTTTCGATCTGTTCCATGATATCGTCATCGCCTGATGTCACGATCGTAATCCTGGTGATCCTGGGATCCGCGGTCACTCCCGCGGTGATGCTCTCAATATTATATCCACGGCGTGAAAAGAGCCCTGAAATACGGCTCAAAACACCGGAATTGTTGTCTACAAGAATCTGAAATACTTTATTCTGCTTCATTTTTCCGGATATACTCCTGTAATACAGATCATTTTTCAGGGAAATCTTCCCGGATTCACTCTGATTCCGCGGGAAAAGCCCTAGTCAAATGTCTATTTTCTGGAACAAATTGCGACATACATGCCATTATAGTGCTGTGACGCGATAAAGTCAACGACCGATATCCGCTTTTCTGCTGCCCGCAGCCGATCCGGCCGACATCCGCTTTCTGCCTGCTCAGCCGTTCTCTCCGCACTTGGTCATGGCAAGCACGCCGGTCCTGGTGATCTCGACGATGCTCACGGACTTGAGCGTGTCCATGAAAACAGCCACTCTCTCGGGCGTGTCGCACATCTCGATCATCATCAGGTTGCGGGACATGTCTACGATCCTGGCTCCCATGATCTGGCAGTTATCCATGATATCGCGGCGGTTGCCCCTGTTGTATTTGATCTTCACCAGGAGAAGCTCCCGGTTGATGCTCTCGGACTCATCAAAGGTCTTGACCTTGATGACATCCAGTTTTTTGTTCAGCTGCTTTTCGATCTGCTCCAGGGTCCTCTCGTCTCCCGAGCTCACTATGACCATGCTGGACACATTCCTGTCGTCTGTCTCTCCGACAGTAATCGAATCAATATTAAAACAGCGCCGCCAGAAGAGTCCTGCAGTCTTGCAAAGGACACCGGCGCGGTTCTCGACCAGAATGGAATATATTCTCTTCATCCTGCTGCAAACCTCCATCCGTTTATTTGGTTTTCTGTTCAAAAGGAAGCTTAGACCCTGATCAGCAGAGCTCTTCGCGGTCTACCGTGACTTCGAGGATCATAGATTCGTCCTCCGCCAGGAATTCCGCCAGCTTCTCTTTTGTATCCGCAGCGTTTTCGAGCTTCAGGTATCTGATGCCATAGGCCTGAGCGATCAGGGAAAGATCGGGCTTGGAGCCCAGGTCGATGACTGAATATCTGTCTTTGTAGTTGTAGTGCTGATACTGACGGACAAGTCCGAGCACTGTATTTTTGAGGATGACGAGCTTGACGGGAATCCCGTACTGGGTGATCGTCGCGAGTTCCTGCATGGTCATCTGGAAACCGCCGTCTCCGCAGACTGCGACAACCTGCCGGTCCGGGGCAGCGATCTTGGCGCCCATGGCCGCAGGAAGGGCATATCCCATGGTTCCCATGCCGCCGCTGGTCATAAAACGGCCGCCGCGGGCAACATAGTTGGAGCAGGACCACATCTGGTTCTGGCCGACGTCTGCGACATAGACTGCGTTCTGCTCCATGGAAAGAGAGAGTTCCCGGATAAACTCGACGGGATTGACCCCGTGATATACTCTGCGGTGGGTGATGATATCCTCTTCCCTCTGGTACATTCTGCGCCGCTTGGCATTGCGCGCGTCGTCCTTGAAGCCGTCCAGCATGTCGATCCAGTCGGTGTAATCCGAATAGAAATCAATCTTGTTGAACTCTTCAAAAACATTTTTGATATCGCCGACAAGAGGAATCGTGGGACCCGCGTTCTTGCCGATCTCCGCCGGGTCGACATCTATGTGCACGAGCACTTTATTCTCCATGATCAGGTCGGGCTGGCTGATGGAACGATCGGCCACGCGCGCGCCCACCATGACCACCATGTCGGCATTGTTCATGGCCCTGTTGCCATAGGGCTTGCCGTTGTTTCCCACCATGCCGTAAAAAAGCGGATGCTCTGTGGGAATGGCGGAGAGTCCCATCATGGTGCTGACGACAGGGATATCGTGCTTGTCGATAAAACGAATCACTTCCTCACTGGCATTGCTGAGGTGGACACCTCCTCCGACACAGATGATCGGACGCTTTGCCTTCTCGAGATGGGAAATGACTTTTTTGATCTGGACGGCATGTCCCGCGACAGTGGGTTTATAAGTCCGCAGGCTGACAGACTCCGGATAGGAGAAATGCCGGATGGTCTGCTGCTGAATATCGATCGGCAGGTCGATCAGGACAGGTCCCTTGCGTCCGGTGCCAGCAATGTGGAAAGCCTCTTTCACGATCCTGGGGATATCTGCCGCGTCCCTGACAATATAGCTGTACTTGACAAAAGACTCACAGGCGCCGGATATATCCGCCTCCTGGAAGACATCGCTGCCCATCATACTGCTGTTCACCTGGCCGGTGATGCAGACCAGGGGAATGCTGTCCGCGAAAGCGGTCGCGATACCCGTGATCAGATTGGTCGCTCCGGGACCGCTGGTCACGACGGCGACGCCCACCTTCCCGGTGATCCTGGCATATCCGCTGGCCGCATGAGCAGCGCACTGCTCCTGCCTGATCAGGATCGTGTGTATATCTGTCTGAAGGATGCTGTCATAGAATGGACAGATGGCCACACCGGGATATCCGAATACATATTCGACACCCTCCTCAGCCAGACATTTCACTATAGCATCCGCACCATTCATATGCTCCTCCTTTCCTGCATTCTCCCAAGGGAATACCTGTTTAGTCTATAAATTTACATATTAACCGAATAAGCCGGAAAATAACAGTATGAATAAAGCAGTGAGCCAAAGCCGAGCGAATGCCGAGCTCGCTCGGGCATTCGAGAGGCATTGGCGAACGCCCACACATGAGCATGGAGAGATTTTTTGCGCAGAATAAGCAAAAAAGATCGGGAATGCGAATGTGTGGAGCATTGCGGGAGCTCGTAAGAGCGAAGCAATGCGTAGCTTTATTCATGTGAGTCTGTGAACGCAGGTCATAGCCACAAGTATGAAAGTCGAAAAACGTATGCGTTACGAACTCACACAGACCGCGCCACAGTCTGTGTGAGTTCCATCATCCATACGTATGAACAAGGCTTTCGCCCTCAGCAGCCGCATGAAAAAACATGCGCTTCCCGGCGTCTTCCGCGCTTTCCAGGCCTTCCCGGCCGCCTGAGATGAGAAATGAGCTTATTCAGCGCGCAGGCGCTTGTAGCTCTTCTTGCCGCGCTGCAGCAGGATTCCCTTTTCGAGTGTCTCCTTGCTGAAGACTGTGTCGATATTGGTCACTTTGGCTCCGTCAACGCTGATACCGCCCTGCTTGACATCCCGGCGGGCGTCAGAGCGGGACTTTTCGAGGCCGCTCTTCACAAGAGCCGTGAGAATACCGAGGCCGCCGTCTTCCAGTTCGTCGTCTGTCAGGACCACTTCGGGAACGTTGGACATGTCGCCCGCGCCGCCGGCCGCGAAGAGGGCTTTTGCTCCCTTCTCGGCTTTCACGGCCTCATCTTCGCCGTGGACGAGAGTGGTCAGCTCATGAGCAAGGATTTCCTTGGCAGTGTTAAGTTTTGCTCCTTCCCATTTGTCCATCTCATCGATCTGCTCGAGAGGAAGGAAGGTCATCATGCGCAGGCACTTGAGAACGTCCGCGTCCGCGATATTCCTCCAGTACTGGTAGAAATCATAGGGAGAGGTCTTGTCCGGATCAAGCCAGACAGCGCCCTTGGCGGTCTTGCCCATCTTCTTGCCCTCGGAGTTGAGGAGCAGGGTGATGGTCATTGCGTGGGCATCTTTGGCGAGCTTCTTGCGGATCAGCTCAGTGCCTGCCAGCATATTGCTCCACTGGTCATCGCCGCCGAACTGCATATTGCAGCCGTACTTCTCATACAGGCACAGGAAGTCATAGGCCTGCATGATCATGTAGTTGAACTCAAGGAAGGAGAGTCCCTTTTCCATTCTCTGCTCGTAGCATCTGGCGCGGAGCATATTGTTGACAGAAAAGTGAACCCCGATGTCGCGGATAAATTCAATATAATTGAGATCGCGCAGCCAGTCGGCGTTGTTGACCATGAGTGCCTTGTCGGGACCGAATTCGATAAAACGGCTCATCTGCTTCTTGAAGCACTCGCAGTTGTGATCGATCATCTCCACAGTCATCATTGTGCGCAGATCCTGCCTGCCGGAGGGATCGCCGATCATGCCGGTGCCTCCGCCCACGAGCGCGATGGGCTTGTTGCCGGCCTCCTGGAGGCGTTTCATCAAAAGCAGGGCCATAAAATGACCTACATGAAGAGAATCCGCTGTGGGATCAAATCCAATATAAAAAGTAGCCTTGCCGTTGTTGACGAGATCGCGGATCTGAGCCTCATCTGTCAACTGGGCGAGAAGTCCTCTTGCCTGCAGTTCCTCATAGATTTTCATGTTCTTTTCCATCGGTGAATGAGTATCTCCTTTACTGCTTATAAATAGTCTGTATCAAAGTAGTGAATTCCCCGCCTTCCGAAAGCGGGGGGATCAGGACAGCATTCTGCTCTTACAGCCAGGTGCCCGGCCGACAGTCCGCTGCCGAAAGGATCACTACCTGTGAAAGGACAGTATCCTGTTCTTGCAGACAGGGGTCTGCCCGGCGGACAGCTGCCGCCGTGATCACTTCTTGTTGAGGTCGAGCTGCTCGGAATTGCGCTTGAAAATATAGGTCTTTCTCTCGTTGCCGGAAAGAAGTCTTCCTATATTGGCGCGGTGGCGGTACCAGGCCATAAAGGTCAGAAGACCCTGAATAATAATGATCTCGGTCAGCTGGGCTCCCGATACGCCGAACATCCCCATCCTGCCCTCAATGATCAGCTGGATAAAGGTCCCCAGATATAAGAGGAGTGATCCCAGAGAGACGAATTTTGTCGTCAGATAGGGAATAAAGAACAGGAGGAGTCCGGTGGGAATAAAGGACCAGTGGAAGCCGAACACAAAGCCGGCCATGACCGCTACGCCCTTACCTCCCTTGAAATTCATATAGACAGGATAGTCATGTCCCAGGACGACTCCCGCGAATGTCCACACTTTCAGGAGGTAGACTGCCTCCGGATGGGACTTGCCGAAAAGGGCGCCCACCAGCAAAAGGGCAATCAGGGCCTTGAGCATATCTCCCAGGAAGACGATCAGACCCGCCTTTGTTCCCAGAATCCTCATAGCGTTTGTGGTTCCCGCATTTCCGCTCCCGTAGTCGCGGATATCTATTCCCTTGCTCTTTCCGAGAATATACGCAGTCTGAAACAGGCCGAAAACGTAGCCGATCACAAGACAGACTATCCTCAGAATAATGAGTTGATCCATAACAAACCTCCTGTTGTATACGCTTTGAAACAAAACAGTTTTCGGATTCCCTGCCGTCACTTGTCAAAGTCAATGTCTCCGCTCTGTACAGGGGAGTACCCGTCGGAATATCAGCCGGCCTGCCGTCATTTCTTCTCGGAGCGCTCCCGGATAACAAACTTGAGCGGTGTTCCCCTGAAGCCGAACGCGTCCCGAATCCGGTTCTCTATATATCTCTGATAAGAGAAATGCATCAGCTTTTTGTCATTGACAAAGAAAACAAAGGTCGGAGGGCAGACCCCCGCCTGGGTCCCGTAATAGATTCTGAGTGAGCGTCCCTTGTCCGAAGGGGGCTGCTGCATAATGCAGGCTTCCGCGATGATCTCGTTGAGAACGCCGGTCTGGATGCGCAGATTCTGGTTGTCGTGGACCATATCGATCATCTCGTAAAGCTTGACGAGACGCTGGCCGGTCTCAGCGGAGACAAAAACCAGCTCCGCGTAGGGCAGGAATGAGAGCACCTGCCGCACCTTGTCCGTGAATTTCTTTACGCTCTGGTTGTCCTTTTCGACCAGATCCCACTTGTTGACAGCGATGATCACCGCCTTGCCCCGCTCGTGGGCGATCCCCGCGATCTTGGCGTCCTGCTCGGTCACACCCTCCGTCGCGTCGATGACCAGGATCGTGATGTCCGCCCGGTCGACCGCGCCCACACTGCGGGCAATCATATAGTGCTCAAGGGTCTCCTTGATCTTGTTTTTTCTTCGGATGCCGGCAGTATCTATGAAGACATATTCCTTGCCGTGCCAGACGATCCTGGTGTCGATGGCGTCTCTGGTCGTCCCGGCAATGTCGGAGACAATCACACGGTTCTGGCCGATCAGCCTGTTGATGATGGAGGATTTGCCGACGTTGGGCTTTCCGACGATGGCCACGCGCACCGCGTCATCCTCTTCCTCCGCGGAGGAGTCCTCAGGGAAATATTTGACCACTTCATCGAGCATATCGCCGATTCCGGTGCGGTTGGCGGAGGAAACCGGCCAGGGATCCCCTATGCCCAGGTTGTAGAACTCGTAGATATCCGCCATCATTTTGGACGGGCTGTCCACTTTGTTGACGACCAGAATGACGGGCTTGCCGGATCTGCGCAGCATGTCCGCCACCTTGTTGTCCGAGTCCACCATCCCTGTCGCGCGGTCGACCATAAAAATGATCACATCCGCCATATCGATCGCCAGCTGCGCCTGTTCGCGCATCTGGGACAGTATGATGTCTTTCGAGTCGGGCTCAATGCCGCCTGTGTCGATCAGGGTGAACTCTTTGTCCAGCCAGCTGCAGTCCGCGTAGATCCTGTCACGGGTGACTCCGGGCGTGTCCTCTACGATAGAGATCCGCTTTCCCGCCAGCACATTGAACAGGGTGGATTTACCCACATTGGGCCGGCCGACAATCGCGACGATCGCCTTTCTCTTTCTTTTTGCCATATAAAATCAGGTCCCTTTCTTGATCACCCGGTCAGGAAGTCGGGTCTCAGATATCGTTGTCATCTTTTTCGTCGTGCAGAGCTTTTTTCTCAAGACGATTATATTCGGTGATCAGCTCCCGGATCTTCTGTGCAGTGATCCTGACGTCGGAGATGGATGCGTCATGATTGAAATAGTCGATGATCATGGCCAGGTATCTGCTCATGTCTGCCTCAGCGAAATAGGGTCTCTCATAGAGTTCTTTGGGCAGATAGGTCAGATTGGTCGTGACGAGCTTGTCAAACCAGCCCTCTTCATAGGCCTTGTCAAAGGCCTCAAGTCCGTCTGTAAACAGGCCGAAAGTCGTGCAGATAAAGACACGGCCCGCGTGCATGTGCTCCTTGAGCTGGCGGGAAGTGTCCAGCATACTGCCGCCGGAGGAGATCATATCGTCGATGATGATCGCGTCCTTGCCGGCCAGATTGGTGCCCAGGAACTGGTGCTCCACGATGGGGTTCTTGCCGTTGACGATCCTGGAATAATCGCGGCGCTTGTAGAACATGCCTGTATCGGCGCCGATGACATTGGCGAAGTACACGGTCCTGTCCAGGGCGCCCTCGTCAGGGCTGATGACGACCACATGGTCCTTGTCCACTTCCAGATCGTCCACTGTGTTCAGCAGGGCGTGCAGGAACTGGTAGGGCGAAACAAAATTGTCAAAGTTCTCCAGGGGAGCAACACTTGCGATCCTGGGGTCATGCGCGTCAAATGTAATGAAGTTGTCGATGCCCAGCTCAAACAGCTCGTGGAGCATGTTGGCGGCATCCAGCGATTCCCGCCCGCTGCGGTGATGCTGGCGTCCCTCATACAGGAAAGGCATAATGACTGTGACACGTCTGGCTTTGCCCTTGACCACGGAGATCACTCTCTTCAAATCCTGGAAATGGTCATCCGGTGACATGTGGTTCAGGAAACCGTTCATCCGGTATGTCACAGTCCAGTTCATTACATCCACAAGGATAAAAACATCTTTGCCCCTCGCGGATTCCCTGAGCATGGCGCGGCCTTCTCCGCTGGGAAAACGCTCCAGGCTTATATCCAGAAGATAATCATCTTTAAAATATCTGTCGCCGTGATTCAGAGAAGATTCCCTTTCCAAAGCATCCTTTCTGAAAGAGGCTATGTACTGATTCACCTTTTCACCGAGGGAGGCAGCGGAAGGCAGAGCGATGATGGCAAGGGGCGCGACCGGCATGCTCCTGTTAAGTTTTTCAATAAGCGAAGTAGTAGAATCGGAAGCCATAGAATCTCCTTCTTTCAAAAATGACAAGATGTATTGTTAATGTGTTATTAATGTGTAAAAAACGCCTGAGGCTGCCGCTTCTTCGAAGCGGCAGGGTGCGGAAGAATGAAAAATATTGCCGATGCAATATTTTTCATTCTTGAGGTTTGTACCGCGATGCGTCCCAAACCTCCCTTTATCCTTCACTGTTTTCGCCTTCGCGAAAACATCTCAGGCTGCCGTTTCTTCGAAGCGGCAGGGTGCGGAAAAAAATGAAAGACAGGTATCTGCCTTCCACCGACAAACGTTTTCCCTTATCATAACGATATCAAAAGAAAATCGCAAGTCCTAACTATCATCTGAAAGGAAAGGCATTGCGGATCCAGCGGATTTGTCTCTCTGTGACACAGATGACATCAAAGCGCACAGGAATCTCTGTCCCCCGCCCGGTTTTGTACAGGTAGTAGAGGGCAGTCCTGCAGATCGTCTTCTGTTTTTCGGGGGTGACGGCCTCCGAGGGGTCTCCCCAGCGCCCGCTGCCGCGGTATTTCACTTCAAAAAAGACCAGAGTCCCGTCCTGGTCACCGATCACGTCGATCTCTCCGTCCCTGTCGCGGAAGTTCCGCTCCAGGATAGTAACTCCATGGTCGGTCAGAAAGCGCACGGCCTTTTCCTCAGCCATCATGCCCGTCTCTCTCCCGGAGCAGGACCCCTGCTCAAAAAAATCATCAGGATTTCCTTCGGTTTTGCCGCCGGCTGCTCCGGGGCCGCCCTTCTGCGCGAGGATCTTGCCCAGAAAACTCCTGCGGTGGATGGGGCAGGGACCGTTCTCCACGATTGCTTCGCAATGGGCTTTGGTCCCGTATCCCTTGTGGCCGGCAAATCCGTAGGCGGGATAAAGGGTGTCCATTTCCTTCATATACTTGTCCCTGGTCACTTTTGCCAGGATGCTGGCCGCCGCCACAGAGATGCATTTGGCGTCTCCCTTGATGACCGGTACCTGAAGGATGTCGATGCCCGGAATAGTCACGGCATCGTTGACAAGCACATCGGGACGGACGCTCAAAGAGGCGACCGCCTGCCGCATGGCTTCATACGTTGCCTGCAGAATATTGATCTCATCGATCCTCCCGGGGGGCACCATAATGACCGACCAGGCGGCTGCTTTTTCCCTGATCTGGTCATAGAGCATTTCTCTCCTCTTTTCAGTGACTTTTTTGGAGTCATTCAGATAGGGAAGTACGAGATCCTCCGGCAGAATGACCGCTGCCGCCGCCACCGGACCCGCCAGGGGGCCCCGGCCTGCCTCGTCGATCCCGCATATGAGTCCGCTCCCGCCTGCCCGCTGCACAATGTCCCTCTCAAAGGCGCGCATCTTCTCCACACGCTCGATCTCAGACTGTAAACGGGCTTCCTTTTTCTGCCTTGCGGCCTCCGCTTTTGTCATTTTTCAACTCCTGTCATCTCCGGCTTCATCTCGTGTCTCAACCAGATCCTTTCCTTATATGCCGGTTTTATGCCGGTCCCTGACCGGGCAGGGAAAAATCAGCACACATTTCTCGGCAGGCTTGTGCAGTTTTTATCTTCTCTTTCCGCCGCTTCTGCGGTCCGCGGAGCCTCCCCGGCCGGACTGTCCGCGCCCTCTTCCCTGAGAGCCTCCCGGTTTTTTGCTTCCCCTGGATCTTGAAGGTGATCCTGAATCCGAAGATCTGTTCCGACCGCCTGTTCCCCTTGAACCGCTGCTGCCGGTATTACCGGACCTGTTTCCGTTTTCCGCTCCTCTATAACCGGTCCCGGAGTTTTTTGATCCTCCGCGGCTTCCCGCTCCTGCGGATCTGCCTCCGGCATTCCCGGACCTGCTGCCGGCACCCGGATTTCTGCCGCCCTTACCAGAACCCGTTGAGCGGCTTGAGCGGCCTGCGGAAGCTTCCTTCGCGGCAGATTCCTCAAGCAGTTTCCTCCGCTCCTCTTCCATTGCTTCGGCATCGTCAGGTCTGTCCAGTGAGACTCTGCCGATTCTGCCGTTCTTGCAGTCATCCAGAAGCATGGCAGCGGCGCGCCCGGTATCCGGTTCCGCTCCCCTCATGAGGAGCCGGCGGGAACGCGCGATTTCCTTCAGAAGCTCAAAAGCTGACCTGTAAGCCTCGTCCCCCAATGTCTCGTGCGCCTGCGAGGTCAAAACAACTGTATCCTCCGCAGCATCCTCATCCTCCTGATCCGCCCCGGCTTTCTCTAATTCAGCAGAGCCATATGCCGGGTCT
>JAUNEM010000017.1:13977-15479 GCA_030525515.1 Eubacteriales bacterium | reverse complement strand
CATCCGGAGCCTCTTCGACCGTTCCTGCATCGGCGGAAACAGAGGCGTTCTCTGCTTCTTCGCCGCTCCGGGCATCAGCCGACAGATATTTATTCTGTATAACTCCCGGGTATTCCTTCTCCAGATAATTGAGAAGCCAGACCGCGAGTTCCTCCCTGTCCAGGATCTCATTGCGGATCGCGCCAACCAGCGCCAGACGCATGCCGATCTCCTGATTGTCAAATTTGGGCCACAGTATGCCTGGTGTGTCCAGCAGTTCCACACTGCCGCCCATGCGGATCCACTGCTTGCCCCGGGTGACACCGGGTTTGTTGCCGGTCTTTGTGCTGGCCCGTCCCGCAAACGAGTTGATAAAAGTGGACTTCCCCACATTCGGTATGCCGGCGACCATGGCTCTCAGAGGACGGCCGACAATACCGCGCGCCCTGTCACGTGTGATTTTTTCACTGCAGGCATCCTGGACAAACCGGCGAACAAGATCTGCTGCCCGGCGCTCGCGGGCATCCGCAGCCACAGCCAGAATCCCCTTTTCCCGGAAAAACTCCACAAACTGCTCCGTCTTTACTGGATCGGCCAGATCCGATTTGCAAAGAAGGACTATGCGGCCCTTGCCTTCACAGAGAGCATCGATATCCGGATTTCTGCTGCTTAGAGGGATCCTCGCGTCCACCAGTTCAATCACAAGATCGACCAGGCGGATATTTTCCTCCATCATCCGCCTCGCTTTTGTCATATGCCCCGGATACCACTGATACTCCATTCCTTACTCCTTCTCCGGTCAACTAAAGAAAGTGCCGTGCCACAAAGGCACGACACTCCCGCCGGTGATCATTACATGAAATGAACAGATTATTTCTTTCTGTCGTCGATTCTGGCTTTGACTTTGGCCTTCTTGCCGCTCAGACCGCGCAGATAGAACAGTTTCGCTCTTCTTACTTTACCTCTGCGGACAACTTCAACGTTCTCCACGTTAGGGGAATGGATGGGCCAGGTCTTCTCAACGCCGATGCCGTTGGAAATCTTTCTGACAGTGAAGGTGGTTCTTGCGCCGCCGCCCTGGATCTTGATAACGGTGCCCTCAAAGATCTGTACTCTTTCACGGGTACCCTCTTTGATACGGTTGTGTACACGGACAGTATCGCCCGTTGCGAACTGAGGTACTTCCGCCTTCAGCTGCTCCTTCTCCAGTTCCTTAATGATCTCGAAATTCATAAATTCTCCTTTCCACGCCGGACGTTCTTGCCCTCCTGTGCTCCGTACAGTTCCCGGTTCTCCGGGATCCGTCTTCGGGCCTGTCATATAAACATTTCTTTCATACTGCTCAGAGGGTACATTTCATCCCTCAGGCTCAATCGGCAGAGGAACATCTTAAGTGAACAGAAACACGGCATAATTGCCGATTAAAAAAGCAACGCTAATAATCTACCACATAAGTGTAAAATGCGCAAGGGAAATTTCATTCTTCTTCGCGCTGTTTTATGGGTCCGGTTTTATAGGTCTGT
>JAUNEM010000017.1:0-13967 GCA_030525515.1 Eubacteriales bacterium | reverse complement strand
TATAGTTCGTGATCACGTCCTGTCCCGGGCGTGACCAGCCTGGGCATTTCCTACTGGCGGTATCTGTAAATTCTGTGGATCCCGCTCCGTTTCGGCACGACGCCCTTCTGGGTCATGGTGATGAAGTTCTTCCCGTCGGGACTCGTAATCGAAATACCGACACTGTAGCCCTTGAGAAGATTGCGGGAATAGGGAACAGTACCGACCACAGTGATCGTTGAATCCGGGAGCAGCTGTGAAAGGGACAGCTCCAGCTTCTGTTCCCTGATGCATTCACCCTTCGTGTCATATACATACATGGTGACGGGCCAGTCCCAGTAGAACGGCGCGTTCCCGATATTTGAGAAGGAAAGCTGGAAAACCAGGTCGTCCCGGATGAAATCCATCGTTGTCTGCAGACGGCTGAGATAAATACTGTAGCCGACATTGCGGAGAATCATATCACTTCCGTTTGTGTTCTGCTGTGCCGCGTCGGGGCAGACCGGGCCGATATAGGAGACGTGGGTCTTTCGAATCTGTGAAAGTGTATCGGACAGCTTGTCCATCAGCAGATTCTCCATGTCGATCGTCTCCGTGAGACCTCCGCCGACAGGTCCGGACATCCACAGAGAGGCAGCTCCCTCAGCCAGATAATCATCGAGCGTTTTCTGCTCTTCGATATCACCGCTCCTGTTTTGTCTTTTTTCCTTCTCCGCCTCCTCATCCTCCGGGGTCTGTACCTCTATGCTTTCGCCGACCCACTTTTTGGATGCCTGCAGATCGCCCAGAACATCGTTCCATTCTCCGACATGGTCCTGTTCCGCAGACCCGGGGCAGCTCAGAAGCCTGATCCCGCTCTCTGCCGGAAATGCATCCAGGTACTGCTGCGCGTACAGTGCCTTCACGGTCTCCGCGGCAGGCTTCATGCCCTCCGCAAGGGCAAATGATTCCCACTGGCCCATCTGGCCGATCGACCCCATCTCCACGTAAGAGACAAAGCTGTCCTTTTTGCACCATTTCGCAAGCCCGGTGAGGGCGTCCTTATGGGCCTGTACAAAGACAGGGTTGCCGTAATCCGGCGAATACCCCTTTCCGGAAGCATCCTCATATACCGTCCCGTCCCCGGTCTTTTGGTAGAGCCAGTCAGGGATATCCCTGTGGTCCGCTTCCCCGGGAATGTCGCAGACAAGACGGAGAACCGCATGTTTTCCGGCTGCCCGGTAAGCAGAAAGATTGTATTTTGCTTCGATTGCGTCAAAGCCGAACACACCCTCCCGGGGCTCCAGTTCGGAGAAAGGAAGCATCACAAACACAAGACCGGTGTTCTCGCAGTCCTCCGGTTTCTCCGCAGGCGGAGCGTATCCGATCAGGGGGTTGGCCGGCATGTTTTCGGCTGCATCGTACAGGACAATGTCATACAGCCGGTATCTTCCCGGCACTATATAGAGCAGAATCCCCGCAATCATGACCACCTGTAAAGCGATCATAATATAAGGAAGTTTTTTACGAATGAATGATTTCATTTACCAAATGCCTCATTTCAGGACCCCTGCGGAGTCCTGTAAAATGCACTGTTCAGGCAGCGGCAGCCGCTCATTTCTGAGGTCTCACAGCCCGCTTCTTTCCATCCTTCAGTTCCATGACACGCCTCGTTGAGGACTGATTTCCCACGCGCTTGTCGATTCTTGTAAGAATCTTTTCAAAACCGGAAAATACTCCCCCGGCAGGAACATATGCCGCCTGTCTTCCGAGAAGCAGGTAGGGAAGCCGCCTGGTCGCCCACTCCAGCCGGACCAGTACGATCGAGAAGTATACGATTGCGCCCGCCATGAAACCGAGTCCGTAATAAGCTGTATCCCCATAGACAGCCTGCCAGATCGTCACTGCATTGGCGACGACGGCGAAGGCGGCGGTGGCAGTCAGGGTTCCCACATAGTCTTCAAAATAAAGCAGTATGAGCATCATCGCGTTGGCGATCGCGTAGAGGCCGTAGCCCACACACAAGGTGCGGAAGATCCCCTTTCCCAGATCCGTCATGCCCAGAGGCAGCACGTCCATGATGAACCCGCCGAACACGACGAAGAGCAGGGTGCTGACGATCTGCCGGTAACCACAGTAGGTGATCTCACGGCTGAGGACCTCGACCATCCTGTCCTCTGCCGCCTCGATATCACTGATGGAGCCCCCGTCGTTGAACAGACTGTAATACTGTCTGTACTCAGGATAAAACTGCACCTCTACCGAGGTAACAAAACTGATGGTCGTGATCAGAATGGAAAAAAAGGCCGTCAGCGAGGGAATATCGTAGCTGGGAGCGGCGTAAAACAGACCCATGATTTTCTTATGAAGGGGTCCGAAATACATGATCACGAGATGTCCGTACAGTCCGAGGTTGACGAAAATCCCGGTAAAAGCAAGCTCCCGGCACTTGTCAAACCACTGCAGGAAGGAGAAGGGACTTCCCTCCCCGTGGGGAAAATATCCCAGCATCAGGCTGAAATACCATACGATCATGACTCCGTAGGAAAGGATCACACAGAACATGAGGCTCATGACAGTTCCCCTGCGGACAATGGCCAGGATGAGGGCCAGAAGAAATCCGGTCATCATCGCCGACGCAAATCCGAGGGCGATCGAACGGTAATCCTTCAGGGCAGACAGATAATTCATCTGGGTCCACACAACGATCATGGTCAGGGCAAACCACATACTGACGATCCGGTAGACCGGAGGGACTCCGGAAAAGGTCAGGACAATGCCGTATCCCACTGCGCACAGAGGAAGCATGATCGCGAGAGCTCCGTAGAAAGAGGGCATGACCCTCTCCCTCCTGCCCTCATAGAGCATATCCGAGATAAACCTCGTGAGAATCATATTGAAAAAACTGGAGACGAAAAGGGAGACCAGCAGGCTGTAAGTCAGCATGCAGTTCATGATTTCCCTCTGTCCCTGGGGCATACCTGCCACCTGGGAGACAAAAGATATACCAAGAAGCAGGCAGACACCCATGACCATAGGACCGATTGCCACGGCCCCCGCATAGGCATAAGCCCGACACAGATTCAGCACACCTTTTTTCTGGAATAGCCTGTTCAGGCTGAATCCTATACCTGCCATCCGATCACAAACCTCCTGCAGTGTTCTCCGGCCCAAATTCCGGAGTGAAAAACCGGCGCGTCAGCGCTGTCATTCAATCTTTTCCGGCCTCCCATCTACGGAAGACTTCTCTGTAAACCTCCAGATAGTTGCGGATCATATCCTCATGGCGGAAATACATCTCCGCCCTCTTTTTGGCGATCCGTCCCATCTGCAGACGGCGGGCGCTGTTCCTGCA
Organism: Eubacteriales bacterium; assembly: GCA_030525515.1. Taxonomy (GTDB): domain Bacteria; phylum Bacillota; class Clostridia; order Lachnospirales; family Lachnospiraceae; genus CAG-791. The sequence continues at coordinate 10,654 of JAUNEM010000017.1, read as the reverse complement.
CAGATCCTCCATAGCCCGCGCGAGTTCGTGGGGCTGCATGGGGGGAACACAGTACCCCGCCTGTCCCAGTTCATCGTCCCCGTCTCCGAAAATGAGTTCCTTACAGCAGCCTACGTCTGTCGTCACGCAGGGACGTCCCGCCGCGAAGGATTCCAGCACAGAGAGGGGCTGGCCCTCGGAAATGCTGGAGAGCACGGTGAAATCAAAATCGCCCATATACTCCAGGACATTGATCGTGCCCATAAAAACCGCGTTTTTGATACCCAGCTGGCGCATGAGATTCCTGCACTCCAGGGCATATTCCGGATCATCCTCGGGTCCGGCTATAAAGAGTCTGGCCGCCGGTATGTGCTGTTCGACCTCAGCGAAGGCATACAGCATAGTCTTGACATCCTTGATCGGGGCAATTCTCAGGATCGCTCCGATATGAATCGTATCCGCGGGCGCCCGCTCGGGAATGGGAGAAAACTTTTCATAGCGGATCCCGTTCGCGATAAATCTGCACAGAGAGGGATCCGCCCCGATCTCCATCTGGGTCAGGCTCGCGCGTTTAAACAGGCTGGTGACCATGGACGCGCCGTCGTAGGCGGCACTGGAAAGCATGTAAAAAAAGCGGATCCACAGGTCCTTGAAATCAGGGAGCACCCAGTTTGCGCGGATAATCTCCTCTTCTCTCTCCCTGGTATAGATTCCATGTTCCGTGAGAATAAAAGGGACATTGTATTTCCAGCCGCCCAGTCTGGCCAGCACCCCGGCGTAGCCTGTAGCGATCGTGTGGTAGACATCCGCCTCAGGAACATCGGAGCACATCACATAGAGAAGAGGGAACAGCATGGAACGAATCGTGTGAAAGTAATCCGAGAACGCCGTGTATGTATACTTCTGGCGGCAGATTTCGGTCAGAATATCCAGAAAATATTCACTGGAGAGGAATTCCGCCGGTGAAACCTTTTTCTCCTGAAAAATCCGGAAAAGAATGTCCCAGTCGGGTTTTCCGCACTCGACAAGCTCACGCATAGCCCCCAGTTCCGCATCACTGAATTTCAGATCATGCCTGCGGTCTCTGCGGGACGCCTGGCTGATCAGAGAAACCTCCCGCACTTCAACGACATTGTCGGGAAGCTGGTAGCGGAATTTTCCGTTCTGGGAAGGATCCGCATTGATCGCCCAGACCACAAACTCATGCTGGGGCATCGCCTGTATATACTGATGCATCCAGGAAGAAACACCGCCGGTCACATAAGGGTAGCATCCTTCCAGAATCACGCAAATTCTCATATCAGCCTTTCGTCATAAGAACTTCTTATCTGCTTATTTATTGATTTCGATCTTCAGGTCCGGGGTGGCTGCCTTCACCAGATAGAGACCATCGGCCACCTGGCTGATCGTGCCGCCGCTCACCCTTCCGGGTCTACCCTTGTTAATTCTCAGATAGAACCAGGCCTCGTCACAAAAGCCGCCAAGGCTCAGATGAATGCCTGTATTCGTGTCCTCGCGCCTGATCCTGAGGGCATCGTAACGCTGGACAGCGCCTGTCAGTTCACTGCCGGTCAGGTTTCTGAGCTGGGGAATAGAGGCATGCAGCCATTCCACATAATCCGTCAGCCGTGCGAACAGTTCCTCCCATCCCAGAGCCGCGCCTCTGTCGGTATCGAGGACATCGTCAGGATGCTGGAAATGTGTGTTGACACAGTGAAAATAGAGTTCGCTCATGGCCGCTGCCCGCATGTAATCATCCAGGACATATCCTGAGATAATGCGGGGGGTCTGAACCATTCCGTCCTCTGTGACTGTGAACTCCTGGTCATAGGAGACATCGTTGTCATCGGGCAGATAGAGGCTGGCGATTGCTCTGATCTCGGGGAAATCCTCCGCCAGAAGCTTTCGTCCCTCGGGAGAAATGATGTTTGAAGGCGGGACATACACATGGAATTCCTCATTCGGGAATACCGACTGGCAGAAATCCCTGAGTTCGATCAGGGAGTCCTTCATGGCCTGGACGCTCTCCCACTGACGATATGAATCATACTGTCCGATGTAGTCAAAGCTCTCCGGGACAAGCGGCATGTGATTGTAGCCGTGATATCCCAGTTCTCCTCCCTCCCGCAGGAGCATGTTTCCGAAATACTGGAAACGGGTGATGTCCTTGTTCCTGGGGAAGGTGCCGCTCACCTGGGCAGAGTAATCCTCTATGACCAGGCCGGTGTAACGGATGTTGTATTTTTTGGAGAGATTATAGACATCTTTCCACCAGTGATGAGTATAGAAATCTTTGATGTCCATCCCGTAATCTTTCTGGATGAACTGGCTGTCACCCTCCGGTACGGGAGAAGGAAAATCGTCGATATAAAACGTGGAACCGTTGATGACCGGCCATATACAATTGTCCCGCAGCAGCGAATAAGCTGCGCAGTGGAAGCCTCTGTATGCTTTTTCCAGGAAGCTGAGGTTGTCAAAGACAATCCTCCCGTTTCCGAGGGCACGTCTCCAGAGCAGGGGAGTCTCCGATTCCCCCTGCGCCTGTATAAACACCTCGCACTCATCGTCAAGAGTGACATTCAGGGATGACCTGTAGGCATCCATGATCGGGAAGTCTCTTTGAGCTCCCGGCATAAATTGTCTGGAAAAATGGATTCCCTCGACCTTGACGAGTTCATTTCCGATTCCGGTAATTCCCAGCTTTCCTGCGATCGATACGAAAGCCGCCTCATTAAAGGGAGGATACAAAAAAAGAAGGGAATGCCCTTTTGCCACCCAGTTCAGCAGCTTTGTCAGCCTGCCGCCCAGGGCATTGAGATTTGTCGCAGCTAAGACGACGATCTCCTTGCCTGAGAGGTCAGCTTCCGAAAAATCTTCTGCAGCAATTTCTGTAAAAGGGATCCTCATCTGGGTAAGGATCGCTTTCATCTCTCTGCGGCCTTCTGCTCCGGTGCCGTCCTTTTTTTCCCAGACCAGGAGGGTTCCCGCTTTCTCGGGCACAACCGGTCCGGTAAAATCCGACGATTCAAGGATGCTCACCGTGTTATTGCCTACACTGTAAAGAACATTTCTTCCCACCGACAGTACGACGGCAAACATAAGTATATAAATGATCAGAATCTGAAGCAGCTGTAAAAACCGCGGCTTCCTGTCTCTTTTCCTGTTTTTCTCCAATGGATGCCCCCTGGCCTGACGGCCGGCTGTCTGCATTCAAGAATCAGCTGCGGGTTTTCCGCCCGGGTCAGACCTCACCCGGCAAGGTCCGCGGCATGTTCCGCGGCGGTGTTCAGGAAACAGCAGACCAGAACTCGATCTGTTTTCTCTGTTCCGGAGAAAAGTACACGTTCCGGTCGTCCGCCTCGCTGAGAATCTCTTTGATTGCACCTCCGTCCCGGGCAAGGGCTTTTGCCCTGACCCGAAGAAGACAGCATTCTCCGTCATAAGGATTCTCTTCCTGCAGTATCCCTGTGTAATATTCCGCGGAATCATTGTCACCCTGAAGCAGACAAATTTCCGCCAGACGTTTCATGATCGCGGTTCTGTCTCCGGATTTGCTCACGGCGCCGGAGTTTCCTGCCGCCCTCAGTTCCCATGAGACCGCACCCAGGCATTTCTCCAGCTTATTTCTGCAGTCAGCGATCAGCTCCGTTTTTTCCGACTCTTCGGGAATGCCGCTCTTGAGATATTCTTCATCCAGATCGGCATAGGCAAGAAGGATTCTGGGGTCACCGGGGCAGGCCGAGAGCTTTTTTTCCATCTCGGCGATCCGCTGGGTATATTCACTTCGAATCTCCACGAGCGCTGTTACAGCATAGTGAACAACTTCCGTATCATCGTTGACGCCCGCGATCCGCAGGGATCTGACAAAATCCCGGGGGCCGGAATGAAGAACAGAAAGGAGCAGACTTCTCCGCTGTCTGGGAGATCCGCTCACAAGCACATCCTCAATAGGCAGAACATCCTCGACGCCGCCCTTGTCCATGCGCACATTTCTATAGACTTCATCTGTAATTCCGAACCTGATGCTCTCCGCCTCCTGGTCCGCTTTTTCTCCTCCGCGAAAGTGCAGTTCATATACGATCACGCAGAGAGGCCCCCAGAGGGGAAGAAGAAAATTTGCCGGCAATAGAGCGGGGCTGATATGGATGACACCGTTCAGCCAGCCCAGAAATAAGAGCAGGGCTGCTGCCAGGTGTATGATCATCAATAAGATTATCATTTGTATACCCTTTCACGCAGGGAGGCATTTTCCAGCGCCTCCTGCAGCAGACCGCAAAGGATGGAAAAATGATTGATATACCAGAGACTGAGCTGTTCCGGTGCAGCCTGTTCCACAGTCACCAGCAGGGTGATCCGGTTGGAAACATTGTTTTTTTCCTCAAGAAATCTGTCGAAGGAGACCAGCTCCGCATACATCGGCGCGCCCTCCAGAAATCCGGTATTTCTCCAGGTCCCGCCCTTTTCCAGGGCCTTTATCATCTCAGGAAAATCGGCGATCCTGATCTGGTTCCTGGTCGCGTTTTCGCGGCAGCAGGACAGCAGCTGAGCTCTTTCTCCCCTCTTGTCAACCTGGTAGATACAGACTGTCCCGTTCTCGAGAAGCTTCCTGAGCACCTGGACTGCCTCCACACACACGGCTTCCGGTGTACGCTGAGACATGCTGCGGACAGCTTCATACAGTTTTCTGTAGCTCTCGTCCTCGCTGAGTACCTGCGCCCTCAGTTCGTTCTTGTCTCTGACACTGGTGCGGTAGGCATCATTCAGGAAGAGATATTTATTTCTGATCAGCTCATTTTCCGCTGACACAAATCTCATCTTCTGCTGATTCTTGCGATGTGTATAGCCGCAGATCACCCCCGTCGTCAGGTAATAGACGAAAGGGATCCAGTTTTCGACATTATAGAAAAGAAGAAGCCCGGAAATGCCGATCTCACTGTAGCGGATCACCAGCATCACACATTCCAGGACCGCCGCGGTCGTTCCCGCCGCGAGCCCATGCATCATTCCCATCAGCACAACATAGAGCAGGCGGACATCCACGATCTTAAAATAGACCGAGTCTGAAGTGATCCTTGCCAGAAACTCGGCGATCACAAACATGATCACCAGATCCAGAATCGTTGTGGCGAACCAGCCGAACCTGCCCAGATAGGCGGAGACCTTCTCTTTAAAAGGAAGTGCTTCCGTGGATTCATCCACCATTCTGCTGTACTGCAGGGTAATATCCTCTTTCCAGTCAATCATGACCGGCAGACTGTACATTTCCTCGAGACGACCGTCCAGACCGCTCTTTTCGAGCGAAGGAAGTCTGACAGCCGCGGAAGAGCGCAGTTCTCCTGAGTTCCTGCCGCTCTCCGGCCCGGTGAATTCAATCTGTCCGTCAGGCCTGCAGGACATCAGTACTTCCCTCAGGTTCTCAAGAGAAGTCACATTTCCGGTAGCGGAATAGACTCCTGGTCTGAACCAGGTTTCTGATGTCATGCGCAGGAGAAGAGAGCAGAGTTCCCGCAAAGTCAGGATCGCAACCGGTGAACCGGCCTCTCCCCTTAAGAAGAGGGTCTTCTTTTTCTTCATCACCCTGAAGATATGGCCCAGACGGCTTCTTTTTGCGTCTGTACCGGACATCAGGGGGACGCAGACGACAGACAGCCCGACGCTCTGCATTCCGTTTTCAGGCCGGGACCACTTTCCGATCAAGTGTCTGTAGTCCACAGGATCCGTCAGCTCCGTGACAACGATCATCCGCCTGACTCCATATCTGGCGCAGCACTGCAGGACCGCCTCGATCCTGTCTGTCTCATCGACGGTCTTACCGCCGTCCGTGCAGCGGCTGATATACCAGACGGCACTGATTCTTCCGGCCTCGAAAATCTTGGTAAAGTCACTGTCTGAAGAATTTACAGAAAAGAAACGGATATTATCAGGAGCTTTTGCTTTATCCCCTTCCCTGCTTCTGTCCGCGACAAAAACACTTTGCGCTGTGTTGAAATATGAGAGCGCATCAGCCGGAAAGAGACGCGTATTTCCTGTCAAAAGGATCGTATTCATAAATATTGTCCTGTAAAATAAGAATATATAAATAAGCGGTGAAGACACCACTTCACAAAGTGGCATTCATTGCAGAGGCCGGATCATTCCCGTCGGACACTGCCCGTACCAGCCGGGATACAAAAAGACTGCCTCTTGCTATTCGGAAGGGTTGAGATTCACGTGCTCGGAGATATAAAAGCGATAGCCGTTTTCAGTGCAATAGTCCCTGATTTCTTTTGCCAGTTTTTCGTCCTTTGTATATTCCACGAGAAAAACATCGAGTCCCGCCCCGCTGCATCGCTCCAGATAAGCTGTATAAAACTGCTTTTGCTCTTTCCCGGCGGCGCCGAACCAGTCGCGGTTGTAATTGATGATCCTGGTGAACACAGTCTCCTGATTCACGCCGCGGATCAGATCCTGTCTGTTTTCATCGATGAGTCTGGTGACGAATTCATCCGCCCCGTTGACAATGACGGGCAGCCCCTGGTCCCGATAGGCTTCGAGAATTGCCGCCAGGGAGTCGTAGGCGTTCTTCGCGATCGACTCATATTTCTTTTCTTCCTGCAGATGGGCATACACATCCAGATTGTCCAGGAAAAGGCCGTCTATGTCCGGATCGTGTTCCTTGATCATAGCGGGCAGAATCTTCCCTGCGACTTCTGCCCAGAGATCGTCCGTCACATTTACCCAATACTCGTCCGGCCAGTTGTCATATCTGTCCAGGCACAGGTGCTTCAGATCCTGATAATAATCCCTGCTCTTTTCCAGAGATCCCACATTCAGATAGGAGTAGACCGTGTGGCCCGAGGCATGCAGCTGTCTGAGCTGCTCTTCTCTGAGTTCCTGGGCGTCTATGATCACCAGGTCATATCCGTCAAAATCTTCTATATGAAAAGAATATTCATCCACTCCGATAAAAACACCATAGCTCTTCTCAAATGTTCCGGACGTATCGGATGTGTCGGATGTCCCGGTTGTTTCGGTAGTTACCTCCGCCGTCTCAGTGTCGGAGTCGTCTTCTCTTCTGCGGCATCCGTCAATGAGGAGTATGGTCATCAGAAGGATCAGCAATGTGATCATTGCTGTTATCTTCCTTTTTGCCATTCTCTGCCTGTCTCTCTTTTCTCCTGCGGCGTTCCTCAATGCGTCTTTCCCTCTCAATTCTTTTGCGGCGCTCTTCCATCAGTCCGGGATTGTCCCGAACAAATTTTTCATAGAGGTCCGGTCTTCGTTCTTTCGTGATAGCGAGAGACTGCTCGAAACGCCAGATGTCCACCTTTGCGTGATCTCCGGACAAAAGCACAGGCGGCACTTCCATTCCGTCCCAGACTGCCGGCCTGCTGTACTGGGGATACTCCAGAAGACCGTTCATAAAGGAATCCGTATCCGCGGATTCCTGATTGCCCAGGACGCCCGGGATCATACGTGACACCGCGTCAATGATCACCATGGCGGGAAGTTCTCCTCCCGTCAGGACAAAATCACCGATTGATACTTCTTCCGCCCTGACCGCCGTCAGAGCACGGGCATCAATTCCCTCGTAGTGGCCGCAGAGCAGGATCAGTTCCTCTTCCAGGGCCAGTTCCTTTGCCATATCCTGATCAAAGGTTCTTCCCTGCGGCGACATATACAGGACCCTTGCGGGCTTTTTCTGTCTTTCAAGAATCCCCGCCTGTACAGAGCAGCAGCAGTCATAGACAGGCTGTGCCTGCATCAGCATCCCTGCTCCGCCGCCGTATGTATAGTCATCGACACTGTTATGTATATTGCCGGAGAAATCCCGGATATTCACAGCATTGATCTGGAGCAGGCCCTTGCGGGCAGCTCTTCCCAGAACACTGCTGTCAAGCGCTGTCCTGACCATATCGGGAAACAGCGTGAGTACATGAAAAATCATCCGCAAATACTCTCCCGTATTCTGTCTTTACAAATCTTCCAGCCCGGGCATAACGTAGACTGTCATATATCCCTCATCGGGTCTGACATCCAGAATGCAGTCTGCGATGGCCGGAAGAAGAAGATCCTTTTTCCCTTCTCTGGCGACCGCATAGACATCATTGGATCCGGTCTCGATGACCTCACGGAGCTTACCGATTTCCTTTCCGTCCTCAGTCCGGACAGAAAGACCGATGATATCCGCCACGTAATACTCGGCGTATCCGAGAGGAAGGGCATCTTTGCGGTCGATCACAAGAGGAATTCCGCGCAGGCGCTCCACATCCTCGATGCGGTTCAGGCCTTCGAAACCGAGTATGACAAATTTCTTGAAAAATTTCACACTGCGGATCGCCAGCCGCCTCTCGCCTTTCGGAGCGGCGAGAATCACCTCATCCAGATCCAGAAATCGGGCGGGATCTTCCGTGGTGGGGAAGACTTTCACTTCTCCTCTGAGTCCGTGTGTTCCTGTGATCACTCCAACCTGGAAACGTTCAGTCAATATTTTTCCTCCTGACAGGGATCCGGACGTCCGTCCGCCCCCGCACCGCGCACTCTTAGCGATATACCTCATAAGGAAACAAAAAGCGGCGTTTCCGCCGCCGTTTTGTTTCAGCCTGTCTCAATCGATATCTACATCGATCCTATAGTCTTCCTGGGATGAGGCGGCCTTAACGACAGATCGGATCGCCCTGGCGATTCTCCCCTGCCGACCGATCACTTTCCCCATGTCTGAAGGCGCCACATGCAGCTGTACCCGGATGTTCCTGCCTTCTTTTTTCTCGGTCACGACGACTTCGTCGGGATTATCGACAAGAGCCTTCGCGATCACTTCAACTAATTCTTTCATAGACAATCCTTCCGGTCATCAGGTATGAATTATTTGATACCTGCCTGTTTGAACAGTTTTTTGACCACAGTCGTAGGCTGTGCGCCATTGCCGAGCCACTTTTTGGCGGCTTCCACATCGATTTCGACAGTGCCGGGATCTGTATTGGGGTTGTAATGGCCGATTGTGTCGATTGCTCTGCCATCCCTGGGGGTAGAAGCATCTGCCACCACGATCCTGTAAAGGGGCACTTTCTTTTCACCGATTCTTGTAAGTCTGATTTTCACTGCCATTGTTTTTCCTCCTCTTTGCACATGCCGTTTCCCCCGGCAGTATGCTGATGTTTTTTTCTGTTTAAATGATTTATATATATACGGGTTTTGTCCCGACCGGTCCTGCCCGTATATCTCAAAATAAGTAATAGGGGGTCATCCGTGCGGTCCGCGGTCAGAAGGGGAATCCTCCCCGTCTGCCTCCCATTCCGCCGAACATTCCGGAAAGCGGATTCCTGCCCCGTTTTCTGCCGCTCATGCCGCCGACCTGTTTCATCATTTTCTGCATCTGGGTAAACTGCTTGATGAAACGGTTCACCGTGGCGATATCACAGCCGGAGCCCTTCGCGATCCTGTATTTGCGCTGAGGTGTCAGAATCTTGGGATTGGATCGTTCCTGGGGAGTCATGCTGAGAATGATGGCTTCTGTCTGCTTGAGCTGTTTCTCGTCAACCGCCCCCTCGATCATGTCACGGCTCATGCCAAGTCCGGGAAGCATGGATAGGATGCTGGACATGCCGCCCATCTTGCGCATCTGCTTCATACTCTCGAGATAGTCGTTGAAATCGAACTTTCCCTTGCGGACGCGCCCCGCCATGTCGCGGGTCTTTTCCTCGTCCTCCTTGTCAAGCGCTTCCTGCGCCTTGTCGATCAGAGTGAGGACATCACCCATGCCGAGGATACGGCTGGCCATTCTGTCGGGGTAAAACTGCTCCAGGTCGGAGAGCTTTTCTCCCATACCTATGTAGAGGATGGGCTTTCCGGTGACTGCTTTGATGGAGAGCGCCGCGCCGCCCCGGGTGTCGCCGTCCATCTTGGTAAGGATCACACCGTCTACGCCGACCTTCTCGTCAAAGGTCTTCGCTACGTTGACCGCTTCCTGACCGGTCATGGCGTCCACGACCAGGACCGTCTCATGTACAGTGACGCTGTCCTTGATCTCGGAGAGTTCCTCCATCATAGCCTCATCGATCTGCAGACGTCCTGCGGTATCCAGGATAATGACGTTTTCTCCCTTTTCGCGGGCATAGCGCATGGCGGCTTCGGCGATTCGGGCGGGCTTTTGTCCATCTTCGAGGGCAAAAACATCCACTCCCTGTTTCTCGCCGTTGACCTGCAGCTGCTTAATAGCCGCGGGCCTGTAGATGTCAAGCGCCACCAGGAGGGGCTTGCGTCCTTTGGATTTGAACTTCCCGGCCAGCTTGGCGGCTGTGGTCGTTTTACCTGCGCCCTGGAGGCCTGCCATCATGATCACTGTCGGGCTTCCGCCGGGCTGCAGCGGAATCTCGGTCATTTCCGAGCCCATGAGGCTGGTCATCTCCTCATTGACGATCTTGACGACCATCTGGGCAGGATTCAGTCCGCTCATGACATCCGCGCCGATGGCGCGTTCCTGTACGGAGGAGACAAAGTTCTTTACGACTTTGAAATTGACATCGGCCTCGAGCAGGGCCATCTTGACCTCTCTCATAGCCGACCTGACGTCCGCCTCCGTCAGACGTCCCTTGCCGCTGAGACTACGGAACACCTGATTCAGTTTTTCAGTCAGACTCTCAAATGCCATTCACTCTGTTCCTTTCTCTTTGAACCCCTGCATAGGGATCAGTTG